>JAXKHW010000170.1:0-9589 GCA_036549635.1 Collinsella sp.
CGATCTCGGCCTTCGATCGGCTCGTCTCGTTGTTCTGGCGCGTGGTTTCGGCATTCTTTCGCGCAGTTTCGTTGTCTTGACGTGTTGCCTCGGCGTTCTTGCGCGACGTCTCGTTGTTCTTGCGGGTTGTCTCGTTGTTGCCGCGCTCGGTCTCAGCCGTTTTCCGAGCGTTCTCGTTGGACACGCGCGTCTTCTCTGCCGCTTCGGCGCTTTCAGTCGCGGTGTTGCAGTTCGCCGCTGCCGTCTTGGCCTCTTCGGCGGCCTCCATCGATAGCGTCGACTCGATGCGGAAGATCGAGCCGTCGGTGGTTCTGGCGCGGTCGATGTTGCCCGCATCGTTGAGCAGCAGCGCCGCGCCTTTGTTGGTATCTGCCATCGCACCTCCTTTACTTAGCTAGCACGCCGATCACGATGGCGTGCGGGCCGATTGCCTGGATGATGCATCGGTCGCCTGCCTTGGCTCCCGAGCATGAGGTGGTGTACGGGAGCTTCAGGGATGCCCCCTTCACCGATACGGCCATGGTGGCTCCGGATACGGAATTCACCGTTCCGTAGCACGCCTGCTGGCCGGGAGGGTCGTTGGCGGTCGCATCGGCCATCGCGGCGCCGTATCGGCGCATGGCCGACATGAGTTCATCGCTCATACCTCTTCACCTCCATCTCGATTGGGCATCCTCCCACGAGCGTGAGAGTCGCAGTCCTCACCGCGAACTTGCCGCTGATGCCGGCGCTTGCCCAATCGACCATCACGGCATCGCCGCACGCGATAGGCGCGTACGTCCGCTTGACCGTGACTCTACGGATAGCGCTCTGCTGTGTTCGCAGCATCTCGTTAGCCTTGGCATCGGCGTTCCTCTGTCTCTCGGCATCGGTAGACCCCTCGGGCAGGTCGCTGTAGCTGTACGTGGCCGTCTTGCGCCAACCGCGCGAAACCGTGGAGTAAGGGCTGCTCGGGTCTGAGTCGATGGCCGTGCCACGGTAGAAGGCGTCCTGCGTTTCGTAGTCGCAGTGCACCACGTTGGCGACGCCCGAGCGGTCAAGCTCGTCGACTACCTCGTTGATGAAGCGTGCGCCAGAGCCCTCTCGAAGGGTCATGGAAACGGGCCTGTCCTGCGGCTCCCTATATCTGCGAAGTACGGGCCTTCCGTAGGCGTCCTCGTCGACGGCGCGGAAGCCCGCCACGTCGAGCAGCGCGTTGCACGCCGCCAGGCGCTTCGACAGCCTCATGTCGCCCGAATCGATTCCGAGCGTCCAATCCTGCGCTAGCTTGTAGTCGGAGCCTTCGGCGATCACGTCAGCGAAGCCAGTCGCCTTGAGTAGCTTTACGACGTAGGGGACAACCACGGTTCCAGCCGCCACCGTGAATGGGGCATCGAATTCGTCCTCCGCAACCTCCGACAGCCTGCCCGACAGGCCTGCCGTGCCGGTTGAGTTGACGCCGCGTCTGGTCCTTTTCGGCGCTGAGACAACGAAAGTCCCCAGCGCCTCACTGACTGACGCGCCACCGAAGTCGGCATCGAGGTACACCCGCAGCAGATCTGCCCCGATATCGAGCGCCCCGGAGTAATCGACCTGCCCTGTGGTGTAGTCCTTGTCCTGGTTGCGCTCAATGCACCCGCCGTTCTTTATGTTCGTGATTCTCTCGACCTCGTTGCCGCTTGCGCGGTCTACGCGCATGAAGCGGAACGAGGTGAGGAACGGTTTTCCCCAATCAGCCATTTATCGGCTCCTCGAAGACGTTGTGCGTGACGTTGGCCGAACCCTTCCAGATGCCTGCACCCTTCACAGACATGTCGAAGTCCATGGGGCCGTATGCGCGTTCGCCCGCATGTCCGCGCCACCATCCCCTCCACTGCTCGTCCATAATCCGTATGTACCTGTCGTGGCCGTCGCGCTTCATCTCCCATGAGAGCGAGGTCTTTTTGTTCAGCTCGTCGAGCATGTACGAAATGGGCAGGTCGCCGTTCTCGCCGCCATCGGCGAAGTGGTATGTCTCTACGGATCGCTGAGAGCTTGTCGAGTAGTCGCCGTTGTAGTCGAGCACGAGCACGGTCGATGCATCCTGGCCGAAGTTAAGCGCCATCCCGTGCGCGAACACGTTGGCATCGGTCACGGTCTGCGACGAGGTGCCGTTGTCGGCGTACCCGGTGACCTTGTACTCGTAGTCGGTGTTTAGCGGCGGCACGCGGTCGATCGTCTCTTTGGAGTCGAGCACGCCGGATGCTATGACGGCATCGCCGCCGTACGCCACGCGCTCCACCGTGAAGGCGGAGCAGCGGGAGGCGTTGCCGAACACCAGCGCGTCACCATCGACTGTGATCGTGCCTAGCATGGAAAGCTCATTGCTCACCTCGTCGACCGTCATGGGGCCTACGAGCGTGGTCTGCTCGATCTCGTATGACGAGAGGCCGTTGCGCACCTTCACGTGACACGCCAGCGCATCGTCGTACGACAGCGACACGTCTGGGATGGCCGGTTCCGCCCAGTGCGTCTTGAAGCGGCGCATGGCCGTCTTGGACAGGCCGGAGCCGCCCTTGACCGTGAGCATGAGCAGATAGTCGATGCCGTTGCGTATGGTGGCGTAGCTGCCGAAACTCACGGGCTTCAGGTTCGTGACGTCTGCCGTGGCGACCGTCGCGCCGCCGACCTCTGCGAGCGTGAGCGTTGCCTGCGCGATGCCAGTTTCGTCGGTTGCGGCGACTTGCACCGTGAGCGGCACCGCATCGACGAGCATGCCGTCGGTAGCGATGGAGGCGACCCAGCACTGCGGGTAGTCGGCGACCGTTATCGCCGCATAGCCAGACCAAGCGCCCCAATCGGCGTGCAGTCCCTTCGTGCGAACGCGGGCTTTCCAACTTCCCTTCGTGAGTGTGACCGATGCGCTTTTCTCGATCGTGTACGACTTCGTTATCGTCTCGCTGCCGACGAGCTCAAGCTGCGCGGCGGACTGCGCCGAGCCGTCGGGGTGGTTGGGCACCCACGAGACGGATGCCGCCGACCCCGTTGGCGCAACATGGTCGGCGGTGACCTTCGGTGCGAGAGGCGGCGTGATCGTGGTCACGGAATTCGATTCGACCCACGAAGACGTTAGGCTACCGCGCTTGGCCCTGACGCGGTAGACGATCGTGCCGGCAGGCGCGGAGGTGTCGTGCAGGTCTACCCATGCGGGGTCTTCGCCATCGGTGGTGGTCGAGACCGCCGCCCACGTCTTCCCGTCGTCGCCTGATCGCTGAACATCCCATGCGCTGGCGTACCACCACGCCCCGTAGACGCGCAGCGTCACCTCGGACGCGCCGGCCTTGACGGCATCGATGCGCGAAGGTGCCGACGGAGTTGTGTACGTGGTTCCGCACGAGACGTGTGTGGAGTTGCCGCCAGGGCCGTGGGCGCAAAGGCGGTACTCGTACTTGTGGCCTGCGGTCGTCGAGTTGTCGGTGTAGTTGGTCACGTCCCACGAGACGTCGGCGATGTTCACCCATGAGCCGTCGTCGGTGCGGCGGTCTACGTACACGCCAGCCCAGGGGTACGCGCCGTCCATGCCCGTGTAGTCGACGTCCCACGCAATCTTGTGGGATGTGTCGGAAACGCGGGCCAGCTTCGGGTTCTTGGGAGGATGCGGTTGCGAGTATCCGCGCTGGGGAATCCAAGCGTACTCTGTTGCCCAGGCGTCTCCGCCGGCGCTGCCGTAGTAGTTGTTGTATGTCTTGCCATAGACGTGAATCTGCACGGAGCAGTTCCAGCCGCTGGCCCCGCGCCCGACGTCCACGGTGAAGGTTACGGCGTCGCGCGTGGCCCAATTCCCGTAGTTGTTGAGCAGCACGTCGCGCGACCTGTAGGTGATGCCGTTCACGATCACGTCGTAGTGCGTGCCGTACTGTGCCGCATACTTGTCGTCGAGCGCGGCGGTGATTGTTATGCGCGAGGTGGTGTCGTTGACCGTGCTCACGCCGTCAACGGAGATATAGCCGCAATACCAGCGGTTGCGCCCCGCGATCTGAATCTCCCTTGTATAGGTTCCCATTGGCTACCTTCCCGACCCTGCGGACCGCTTGGTTGCGGAGACCAGAACGTCAACCGCCTGCATGATCCGCTGGTCTGCGTTTAAGCTTCCCCCGTTGACCGTGACGTTGTAGGTCGTGCCGGCGGCGCCTGCCCCGGCAACGGCAACCGACGGAGCGACCGTGATGCCCGAGCCGATAAGCGAGCTTGCGGAGGCTAGAGCCGACGTGATGGCGGAGTTGACCGCCCCCGTGCCGCTGCCGATGCCCTCGGCCCATCCCTCCATGAGCGCCTTGCCCGAGTAGGTTGTATAACCGTGGCCGCTGAATGGGCCGCGCTTTGCGGGCGAGAACGGGAAGAACGAGCGGATCTGCGAGACGGCGCCGGACACGGCGGAAAGGGCGCCGCCGATTGCGTTCTGGATACCCTGCGTGAAGCCGTTGATCAACGCGCGACCGGAACCGACGAGCCACGACCCAGCGCCTGCGAAGAAGCCCATTACCTGGCCGGGGATGCTGGAAATGGTGTTCATGAGGCTCCCGATATGGCCAGACACAGCGCCGACGAGCGCCGAGAAGGCACCCGTCACTGCCGCGTACACCTGCTGCGCCGCGTTCGCCATCGTAGACACCATGGTCGAGAAGTACCCGGCGATCGAGGAGACGAGGCCGGACACGAGCGAGAGCGCTGAGGACACCAGCGAGCCGACGAACGCCACTACCGCGTTCACGCCGCCTGAAACGGCGGCGACCACGGTAGCTATCCCGCCGCCGACAACGGATACGATCGAGCCGATGAACGTGGTAACCGCAGTCACGAGGCCGCTCACGACCGACATGACGAGGCCAATGGCCGAGGCTACGACGGATGCGGCGTTTACCACGACCGAGATCACCTGGCTTGCCACCGTTATCACGACGGACACGATTGAACCAACTGCAGACAGCACTGTCTGGATTACCGGTATGAGCATCTGAGCCACGGAGAGCACTATCTGCATGCCGCTAGCCAATATCGGCAGCACGGCGTTGGCGAGGTTTGCGAGCGCCGTGCCGATAGACGTGATTGCCGGCATGAGCGCAGCGCCCACCTGCGACACGAGCGGGCTTACCGCAGCGAAAAGCTGCATGGCGACGCCGATGACCTGCGAAATGATCGGGACGATCATCGCGAAGGCGTTGTGTAGCACGGGCAGGATGGCCTGGCCGACGTTCAGCAGCGTCGAGCCAAGCTGCTCTATGGCAGGCCGCACGGCGCTGAACGCGCCGACTGCGCCAGATGCAAATGACGCGATGGCGGGCAGCATCTGCGATGCGAAGTACGTCACGAACGGCGACACCGCCGAGATGATCGTCGTCACGGCTCCGCCAATAGTCGAGACGATGGTGTCCCAGATGCCCGGTATCTGCTCGCCAAGCTTCCCGAAAGCGGACTTGCACGTGCCTACGACGGATGCCGCAGCGTCGGCGATCGCTTGGAACGCCCCCGTTATCTGGGAAGCGTCGACTGTCGGCAGCTGTATGCCAAGCTCAGCCAAGGCTCCTACGGCGATGTTCCAAGCAGTCGCGAGCGCTTCCGAGAGCACTGGGCCAAGGACTGGGCCAAGGCCAGACAGCACAACCGGGAACGCCTCGACGATTCCCTTGCCGATCTGCGCAACCCTCGGAGCCACGTTCGTAGCTACCGCGCCGATCGACTCAAGCAGCTGCTGCGTGAGCTGCGAGAAGTCGACGTCGTCGCGCCCGAGTCCGGTGATGAAGTTCTCCCACGCGGCCTTCGCCATGCCGATGGAGCCGCTAATCGTGGTAGCGGCCTCCTTGGCGGTGGTGCCGGTGATGCCCATGTTCTCCTGCACGGTATGGATGGCCTCGACCACATCGGCATAGCTGTCGATCGTGAGGTCGGCGTTCTTGCCCTGCTCCTGGCGCAGCTTGTTGGCATCGGCGATAAGGCGCTTCATCTCAGCCTGCGTGCCGCCGTAGCCGAGCTTCAAGTTGTCCAACATCGTGTAGTTCTGCTTCGCAAAGCCTTGGTAGGCGTTCTGCACGTCTGTCATGTCGGAACCCATCTTGTTCACGTTGTCCGACATGTCGCCCATGGCCATGTTCGCGTAGTCAGCCGCCTTGGCGACATCGCCACTGCACGACGAGACGAGCGAGGCCGCGAAGCTCGTGGCCTGCGTCATGTACTGGTTGGCGGACATTCCGCATGTCTTGTATGCCTCTGCGGCATAACCTTGCAGTGTCTGCGACGCGGAGCCGAACAGGGTGTCGACGCCGCCAACCAGCTGCTCGTAGTCTGCATATGCGGAAAGGGCCGCGCCGCCAATCGCGGTCACGGCCCCTGTGAGCGCTGTGAACCCGGCCACCGCCGCAGTGGCGACGCCCCTGGCTACGGTTCCAAGCCCTGTCAGGATGCCCGAGGACTTCTTGGCCCCGCCGTCGATGCCGACGGTCATGGAGTCGCCGAAGGCCTTGCCTGCGGCGTTGCCCTGGCTGCCGAACTCCTTGCCGATTTTGCTCGCGAAGCCATCCATCGACGGCATCAAGGACACATAGGCCGACCCGACACTAGTCGCCATCTTCCCCTCCTATCCCCAGGATCTTGTCTATCTCTTCCTTGGCTTCCAGCGCGTTCGCGCGGTGGCGCTCAAGCTCTGCGAGCTGCGCCGGCGTCTTGATAGGCTCGGGAGGCTCCGCGCTCCTGTCCTTCTTGTCGGCCATGCCCCAGGCGATGCACCGAAGCTGGTGCTCGATACGCCAGAGCATGTAGTCGGTCGTGCTCCACCTGAGTTGCGGGTACTGCGCCTTGGCGAGGCGCGAGTTGTCGGGGAGGTGCTGCCAGAGAAGCGCCATCCGATCGAGGTCTTCGGGCGCTCCATCCAATGGCAGGGCTATGCCGTAGAACTGCTGGAAGTCTGCTATCGCTTCGCCGCGCCTGTTCTCGAGGTCGCTGGCGAAGCCTATTAGTTTTTTGCCTTTGCAGCCTCGAATGCCGCGTCGCACAGGCGGCGCATGTCGTAGGAGGTGCCTCCGAGCGCTTCGATGTACTCCTCGTCGCGGCCCATGAAGATGCGCTCCATGGCGTCCATCATCCCCGCCGGGTCGGTTTCGCTTCGGGCGAACTGCTTCACAGTCTTGTAGGACTTCAACTCGTCGAGGTCTGCGGCGAACTCGCCGTCAACGCCGTCGACGGAAAACTTGATCTCGGTCATCTGCATTCCTCCTAGGCGCTGGCGGTTTCGGTCGACTCGATGTAGTCGTAGCAGGTGTTTCCGTCGCTATCGACCAGGTACTTGAGCGTGATCTGACGCCCGGCGATCTCGCTCACCGCGAGCTTGAGGTCGTCAAGCTCGGATAACTTGGCGGAGGGCACGACCTTGCGCCAGCGGCGACCGTTCTTGAGCACGAGTTCGAGCACGATCGACCACGCCTCGTCCTTGTTGCCGTTGTGCTCGACGGTGATAACGCCATCGAGGTCGGTCACGTTTTCGGCGCCGTACATGACCTTGAGTGTTTGCGCCTTGATCTCCGCGAGCGTGAGCTTCGCAGACTCCACGCGCGAGGTCGTGGCGGAGTCCATGAGGTCGCCGTTCATGTCCTTCAGCTCGTTGGCGTCGGTCTCCTCGGACTCGGTGTAGCCGTCCTCGGAGATGAAGCCGAGGTTGAGGAAGGCTTCGGCGAGATTGGTCTTGATGTCTGTGGGGAGGGTGGTGCCGGTCGGAGCCACGAAGATGTATCCGCCCTTCACGCCCTTGGTGGACGAGACGTTCTTGGTCTCGTTTTTCTTGAAAAGTGCCATGTCGGCTCCTATTCGCAAATGGTTACGTTTACGTTGGTCTGGTATCGGCGCTGGCGGCTGTCTGGGTCGTCCCAGCGGTACGTGTCTCCGCACGTGGCCTCGAACACGCACTCCTCGTCCATGAGACTCGGCACTGCGTGCTCCACGGCTTCGGCGATCTCTGCGGCGCGTCTGCGGGTCTTCGCCCATGACTGCGCCACGAGCTGCACACGGTTGATGCAGCCGCTGCGGCTAGATCCGGTCTGCGACACCGATATGAACTCGCTGGGCCTGTCGGCTGGTACGTCGAGCACGGCCTTGATGCCGGTCTCGTCCATGAGCCGCTGCGCCACCATGCGCTCCACGTCCATCACTCACCGCCTCCGAACATGGATCTGAGGCGGTTGTGCTTGCGCTCGCTCGCATGGGCGTGCGGAGTCGCCGTGGTAACCACGAAGCCGTTTGCGAGCTTGCCCTTGAACTTGCGGACTATGTAGCCGGCACCCTCGCCGGGGTGCCGGGAGAAGGACGAGTTGCACGATGCCGCTGCGGCGTCTGCCTTCTTCTTAAGAAGCGTTTGCACCGCGCCTGAGTTCATAACCTCGGCATAGCCGCCGCGCTTCCAGCCCTTCCACTCGAACTTCACCTTGCACTTAGCCATCGGTGCGCCCCACTTCCACGGTGAGGTTCCAATCGCCTGGGGTGTTTTCCGGGTCGTAGCGCTGCGGGTCGCCTATGACGCGGTACTCGGTGCCTCGAACGTTCACGCGGCACCCCTTGAGCGATGCGGTGAAGCTCTTGGGGAAACACAGCGTGTAGGCGACCTCAGTGCCATCGGGGCGCGATGCGTCGAGTTCCGACGTGGCCCCCGGGCACACGATCACGCCCTCTATAGCGGTGTTCACGCTGCCGCGCTCGATAGGCTCGCCGAGCGAATCGAAGTCGACCACTGGTGTTGTGACCGTCACCGATTCGGTGTTTATGAGTCCCATTCGGCATCACTCCCAACCGGTTGGAGCGCCCCGATGCGCTGGTCGAGCAGCCCGAGGCGCTTCAGCTCCGTCTTTCCCAGGTACATTTCGCCGAGGGCAGACCCGTACGACACGCTGGCCGTGTAGCCGCCTGCGCCCTGGCTGTACTGCATGGCACCCGCCAGAGCTGCTGGTGCAGACAAGACCCTGTTGACCACGAGGCAGCACACCGCTGCGGCAGATCGGTCGAAGGCGGCTACCTTGCCGCGCTCGTAGTCGCCCACGTTTGATTCGTAGGCGCTCATGAGCAGGTCTGACGCGTCTGAGAGCAGGGTCGCGGCGCGTGCCTCGTCGGTCGGGTCGCCGTACCTCGCCCTGTAGTCTTCGATGGTCGCTAGCGGCTCCATGCGCCTACTCCTCGCTGGCAGGCTCTTCGGCCTTGCCGGAGTCAACCGGCTTCGCGGCATTCTCGCCAGCCTTCTGCTCGGACGCCTCGGAGGTCGCGGCCATCACGCCAGCGTCGACGAGGCACTTGACCACCTTGGCGATGGTCGGGTTCGCACCAGGGTTTGCGGCCTGTTTGGAGATGCCGACAGGCTCGCCGTCGGCGGTCACGAAGCAGACGTGCTGCGGGAGGATCGGGGATGCCTTGGATGCGTCCTCGACGATGAACTTCTGCACAAGGTTCGCCATGGTTACCGCCCCCTAGGCCGTCTTCAGGATGGCGAAGGCCTTGGGGTCGAGAACCGCGTAGGCAAGGACCGCCTCGGTGCGGTACGCGACCTGGTTGTATCCCTTCAGGTCCTGACCGGTGTTGTCGGGGTCGCCGTACTCGATGA
>JAXKHW010000171.1:0-1624 GCA_036549635.1 Collinsella sp.
GGTTAGTGACAATCTGCCTGTCATCATGATTTCGAGCGAAGATTCCGATGATATGGTTCTGCGCGCGTACGAGCTGGGCGCCTCGGACTATATCAACCGCCCGTTTGACTCCCGTGTCGTGCGCCGCCGTGTAAGCAACACCATCCGCCTATGCGCCAAACAGCGCCGTCTGACGAGCCTGCTGTCCCAGCAGTACAACGAGCGTGTCAAGAACAGTCGCATGCTCATCGACATCATGGCTGGCGTCATGGAGCTTCGCAACGGCGAGAGCGGCAGGCACGTTACGAACATCGAAAAGCTGACCGAGCTGCTGCTTGGCTGTCTGGTCCAGCGTAGCGACACCATTTCCCTTGACAATGAGGAGCGCTCCACGATTGCCCTGGCTTCGGCGCTGCACGATATCGGCAAGATGTCGATTGACGATGCGATTCTCAACAAACCCGGGCGCCTTACGTCCGAGGAGTTCGAGATTATGAAGACGCATACCACGATCGGCGCCGACATGCTGCTTGAGCTGGGTAGCCATCACGCCGGCAATGCGCTTATGGAATATGCGTACCAGATTGCGCGTTGGCATCACGAGCGCTGGGACGGCAAGGGTTATCCCGATGGCCTTAAGGGCGACGAAATTCCCATTGCCGCACAGGTGGTTTCGGTGGCCGACGTGTACGATGCTCTGACGAGCGTGCGCGTGTACAAGGACGCTATCCCGCACAAGGAGGCAATTCAGATGATCCTGGACGGTAAGTGCGGCACCTTTAACCCGCTGCTGCTCGATTGTCTGCTTGAGGTGCAAGACCAAATTGCCGAGACGTTGGCACGCCCCGCCGACGTTGTCGCGTTTCCCACGATTTAGTTTGACCAAAGGAGTTTTTAATCCATGATTTCCATGCGTGAGGCGTATGAGAAGATCGGCGCCAATTATGATGACGCGTGCGCTCGGCTGATGGGCGAGGAAATGCTCGCCCGCTTTGCCCTCAAGTTTTTGGATGACGAGAGCATGGACAAGCTGGAGGCCGCCATGGCGGCGGGAGACGCCGAAGGTGCGTTTATGGCAGCGCACACGCTCAAGGGCGTGAGCCAGAACCTGGGATTCGATAATCTGTACGAGCCGGCGGTCGTGGTGACCGAGGCGCTGCGCGGCGCCGATGCCGTTGACGGCGCTCGCGAGGGGATGCATGCGCTGCAGCAGCAATATGCGGCTACGATGTCGGCCCTGCGCGAGACGGCCGAATAAGAGCTTGCGAGCCTTGGGCTGCGCGCCTGTCGCGTATAGGCAAAAGGGCGCCCCGTCGGACCATGTGGCCGGCGGGGCGCCCTTATCTGTTATGCGGTTCGCGAACTAGCGGGTCTGCTTTACCTTGGCCGCCGCCTCGACAAACGACTTCCACAGGTTAAAGTCGGTCTCGAGCGTCTGCCAGGTGTACTCGGGATGCCATTGCACACCCAGACAGAACGGCTGGCCTTCGACTTCGATGCACTCGGGAACGCCGTCGGTTGCCTTGGCGACCAAGCGCGTGCTCTTACCCAGACGATCGACGCAGCAGTGATGTGCGGAGTTGGTCTGGATCAGCCTGTGCCCGCCAACCGCGCGCTCCAGCAGCGAGCCCGGCACGACCTCGAC
>JAXKHW010000172.1:0-7718 GCA_036549635.1 Collinsella sp.
AAACAAAACAGCCCAGAGGACATAGCCTCTGAGCTGCGAACATTTGGTGGGCGTTAGAAGATTTGAACTTCTGACCTCTTCCGTGTCAGGGAAGCGCTCTCCCCCTGAGCTAAACGCCCAAATGGAGCGGACAACGGGGCTCGAACCCGCGACCCCAACCTTGGCAAGGTTGTGCTCTACCAACTGAGCCATGTCCGCTTACGAGGATTAATCTTACGTGATGCCCGCATCCTATGCAAGAACTTTTTTTGAAAAGTTTTGCGACGCCCTCGCGAACCTCGCGAAGACATCAGCCACCACGGAAGGCGCAGGCAAACGCAAACTCGCCGCAAGAGGCCCTTACATCTCACCGAGCATGATCCAGGCAGAGCTGTCCTGCGCGAGTCTGCCGTCTGCAAGCGCTGATGAGGTGAGCAGGACCCTGCCCGCCGGCAGCTCCACGGGTGCTGCACCGAAGTTCGTCACGCACGCCCAGCCGTTATCGCGGCGATAGGCGATGACGCCGCCCTCAGCGCCCTCGGCACCATCCGCAAGACCGGTGCGCCCGTCAAGATCGAGCCACGCAAGATCGTTGGCGCACCCGCGCAGCTTGCGCCGCAGCCAGAGGGCGTCACGATAGAGCGCAAGCATCGATGTCGGGTCCGTTTCTTCCCTATCGGCAGCATAATCGGAAAACCATGCAGGCTGCGGCAGATGGGGCGCCGCATCAGCGTCCGCCGGCGAAAACCCAAACGATCCGCCCTGCGCGGGATCGTCCGCCGCTACCCACGGCAGGGGCACACGACAGCCGTCGCGCCCCTTCTCGCGCTTCGGTCCGCGCGTATTGGTTGCACTGGGATCTTCGAGTGCAGTCCACGGGATATCAGCCACCTCAAAAAGACCGAGCTCCTCACCCTGATACACGTATGCCGAGCCCGGAAGCGCCAGTTCAAGCAAAAGAGCCGCCCGCGCGCGGCGCTCGCCGAGTTCACGGTCCTCGTCATAAGACGACCCGTCGCGTAAGAGCCAGTCGAGCGCAATCTGGTGGTAGCGCGTCGCCTTGATTTGCGGCAGGGCATAGCGCGTCGCCACGCGCGGCACGTCGTGGTTGGAGAGTACCCAGGTCGAGGCGGAATCGGATTCGATAGCTGCCTTCAAGCCCTCCTCGATTGCAGCGTGCATGTCATCATAGGTCCAAGTGGCCTTGGCAAACTCAAAGTTGAATGTCTGGCCAAGCTCGCTGGGACGCGCATAGAGATACTGGCGCTCAGGCAGCACCCACGCCTCGGCAACGGCGCTGCGCGACGGATTATAGCGGTCGAACACGCGGCGCCACTCGCGATAGATCTCGTGGACCTCGTTGCGGTCCCACAGCGGATGGGCGCCGTCGTCAACCATGTCATCGCCCTCGGCGAGATGCCACCGGTCGAGGTCATCGCGGTCGAGATCCTTGGCGAGACCGTGCGCCACATCGATGCGAAAGCCATCGACGCCTCGATCGCTCCAAAACGCCAGGACGTCGCAAAAGAACGCGTGAACCTCGGGGCATGACCAGTCAAAGTCCGGCTGCTCGGGCGTAAACATGTGCAGATACCATTGACCGTCCGCAACACGCGTCCAGGCGGGGCCGCCAAAGTTGGCATTCCAATTGGTGGGAGGCAGCTCGCCATGCTCGCCGCGACCATCGCGGAAGATATAACGGGCGCGCTCGGGCGATCCGGGGCCGGCGGCAAGAGCGGCTTTGAACCAGGGGTGCTGGTTGGATGAATGGTTGGGCACGATGTCGACGATGACCTTGATGCCGCGCGCGTGAGCCGCAGCGATCATGTCATCGAAGTCGTCAAGCGAGCCGAGACGCGGGTCGACATCGCAGTAGTCCGCCACATCATAGCCGCCATCGACAAGAGGCGAAGGGTAAAACGGGCTCAGCCAGATGGCCTCGATACCCAGTCGCTCAAGATAGTCCATCTGCTGGGTAATGCCCGCGATATCGCCCAGACCCGAACCAGTCGAATCCTTAAACGAGCACGGGTAGATCTGATAGATCGCGGCATCGGACATCCATGAGCGCGAAGAGGACTTTTCTGCAGCCATGGGGTGAGCCTCCCTTGCAACGAGGTTTTGCGAGATGCCCACGATGATACGCCCAAAGCTGTCATTCGAGGCAAACAACGCCACAGCCACACCCCAAAACGCTCGCTCCCTCTCGGGCTCGAGCCTCCTGGGACGAATCGATCGATTAGTGAAAAGAACGGAAGACTCACTCCCCCGGCCACAACAGCGAGCGGGCTCCGGGTGCCCCAGGTTGCCGCGAAAGAGGAGGGAAGCGTACTTTATGTACGCGACCGACGATTGAGGGGGCAAGATGGGGTGCCCGGGGCTCGCGCAGCGTCAACAAAAAACGCGGTTCGTTAGAACCGCGTAAGATAGTTGGAGCGGACAACGGGGCTCGAACCCGCGACCCCAACCTTGGCAAGGTTGTGCTCTACCAACTGAGCCATGTCCGCATATGTAAAACAAAACGGGCGCCGGAGCGCCCGGATGTTGCCTGGAGGCGAAGCCCGGATTCGAACCGGGGGTAAAGGCTTTGCAGGCCTCTGCCTTACCACTTGGCCACTTCGCCGAAAAAGGACCGCCTAAACGGTCCGGAAATGCAATGGAGCGGACAACGGGGCTCGAACCCGCGACCCCAACCTTGGCAAGGTTGTGCTCTACCAACTGAGCCATGTCCGCTTGCGGGTTATTAATTTACGCGAGTTGTCCAAAAGACGCAAGTACTTTTTTCAAAAAACTTGTCTGCCGCATGTTCTTAGTAGCTAAACGCGCTAAAGCGATTGGCTAGGCACACGATTCCAGCGCTCCGCTAAACAGCTTCACCATCTGCACGCGCGTGCCGGCGCCGTCCGTACGACGAGCAACCTCCACGTTATCGACGAGCATACGCATAAGCTTGATGCCACGACCGCGCTCCTCAGATGCGACCGGTTCGCTCGTTTCATCGATAGAATAGCCGGCACCCCGATCAAGCACCTCAACCACAACGCGATCGCCATAGGCCTGAACCGTCAGGACGCACCCGATACCGCCCGCATGGTCATAGGCATTACCCAGCGCCTCCCCCGACGCCAATGCGACATCGTAGCGCTCGTCACGGCGCAACGGAAGCGATTCAAGGAGTTCGGCGATGCGATGTCGGTAGTATGGAAGATTCTCGATACCCTGACGGACCTCGACGCTCTTACTCCAGCGAGGCAGCTCCCCCACCGGAATGGCGGGAATAGACTCCCGTGCCGGCCCCGCGACATGAAGGATATCGACAAGACGAGCAATCTCCAAAAAGCGAACAACTTCACCTGATGCATTGACGAGCGAAAGCAGGCCTTCTCGCCTCATGAGCTCACGAGCGCGCGTAAGCAGGAATGCCAAGCCCGTCGAATCGATAAAGCTAACAGCCTGACAGTTGATGACAACACGACGCACGCCGCGGCCAATCAAAGCATCCAACCGCCGACGCAGCGCAGGCACCGTGGCGATGTCGATATCGCCTGGTGGCGTCAAAACCGCTATGTCATTCCACTCATTCATACGACCATGGTTCCCCAAAAAAGCCCACTCGATGCATTCGTTTCCCCAACCGTGCGGATTCAGCCCGCCCAGCGTCGTCTATGAACGACCCTGTAAAAACTCAAGGGACACCAATGCAATGTCATCGTCCAGCGCCGATTCGGTAAATCGGTCAAGCTCGCCCAAGACCTTGCTGCAGATTCCCGATACGCCCTCACCCGAGACAGAGAGCAGAAGGTCACGAAGGCGCTGCTCGCCAAAGAAAGCACCCGAGCGATCACGTGCTTCGATTGTTCCGTCGGTATACATAAATAGCATGTCACCAGGAGCGAACGTAAACACGCCCGTCTCGTACACCATGCTCTCAAAGGCACCGATCACGCCCGATTGGCACCCAAGGAGCTCCACTTCTCCGCCTCGGGCTTCACCGCCACCAAGCGGCGTCGACGACGGCCTAATGACCATAGTGGGAGGATGCCCCGCCGAACAATACGTTGCGCGTCCGGCTTTAAGGTCAATCTTGGCGATAAAGGCCGTCACGAACGTCTCGACCCTCGAAAAGCCCATGAGCATGCTGTTAAGGGAGCGTGCCATGCGGGCCGGTCCAGCGCCCTCCCAGGCATATGCCGTCAGGGTCGTCTTGACGAGCGCGGACATCGATGCGGCCTCAATGCCTTTGCCAGACACATCACCCAGAATCATGACGGCGCAGTCGTCGGGAAGACGAATGAGCGTATAGAAATCGCCTCCGACCAACGCCGAATTCGTGGCCGACAGGTACACCGAATCGGTTGCGATACCCGGAACATCCCCCAGGGAATTTCTCATGCCAATCTGGAGCGTCTGAGCGATATGGCGCTCCTCGCGCTTTTGAGATTCGCCTTCGTAGATCAGTTCAAAGTCATGCGCCAAGTGCACCAAGTAGTCATATTCAAGGTCATCAATCGGCTCTTGGCTACCATCACGAAGCAGCAGCGCGCGCGTCGTCGGGCTCTTCGCAACAGAAGCAGGAACAATCGCGTCGTTACTGTGCTTGCCATCACCCTCAGAGCGCGGGCACCCCGCCTCGATGCCGGAGTCGACGTAGAGACCTTGACAAGGCAGACCATGCGCCCTAAGCCAGCCTCCCATAGGCATCGATTCGTCAACGCGAGTTATACGGACGTGTTTAAGGTCCTCGGCACTCGTACCCCCCAAAACAGATGCCTCAAAGCCATCAGGGCCAGCCCCCAGACGTGCCGCTGGCGCCGTCGTGGAAAAGAAAAGCTTCTCGGGATCGTCCGGCAAAGCAACGCGACTGCCGCCTTCAAAATCTATGACGTAGGAATCCAGACTGGCGTCATACTCAACAGGGCAAAAATGGCAGTTGAGCATATTGCAGATCTCGGACGATACCGCCTGGGTAGCCGCGACGGAATCGTCTAGAAAGGTAAACAACTCATCACGTAAGACATTGAGCGAGCGGCCAAGCTCGGCCGTGCGACGAGAGCGAAGACTCGATGCCATGCCGACCAATTGGATAGACAGGTAATCGCAAATGACCTCGAGTACATTAACGTCATAGGCGAGCGGTGCCTGGGGGCGTTTCCAACCAACTTCCAGCACGCCAAGGATCTGCGTACCGTAAAAAACGGGAAGACAGATCTCGCTGCGGTACGGAGGCATATCCTGCACGCGCAACAGGTGCTTAGAACGATTGTCCAAGTCCATGAACATACCGGAGGCGGCCTTATCGCCCTCAAGGTCCTGTTGAATCGACAAGCGACAGGCACGCGACTCACGAAGAACATACGTCGGAATGCCAGCGCCATACGGCAAAAACTCAGGCAGGTAGCTGTCGTACAGCTCCTTGGAAACACCGCGAAGTTTAAAACCGCCGCTCTCAGAAAAATAGATAGCGGCACCCGAAGCATCGAGCGTTCCTACAAGCTGGTTCAAAACAGTATCAAGCAGGCTGGGTAACTCATCGGAGCCCACAGTGCTCATAATGACCGAAAGCGTGCCAGAGAGACGCTTGTTCGCCACTCTAAGCTCCGATAACGCACGCTTGAGTTGACGGTCGTGAGAATACTGTTCTTCGATGCTATGGAGCGCCACCAGGACACGTGGCGCGCGGCGCCCAAAGATGCGTGGAGGCGTCACGGAGCCCGCACGAACCAAGACGGGGATAAAGGAGCCGTCACTCAGCTTGAGCATCAGTTCGTTCTCGGAGCCATCAGTTTCAAATGGCAGACGATGTTCCGTCGCACGTTCAAAAGCGGATGAGTACAGGACGTCTTTAACATCTCCACCGATGACGTCGGCGCGTTCCTCGCACATCAAACCAAGTAAGCGATTATTCACATGCAGAATGGTTCCGTCGAGCTCACAGATGATGACAGCATCGCTCGTGATCTCGACTAGTTGGGCAACGTCTGCCCACTCGTTGCGTTCAAGCGTTTCCATCGTGGACCCCACCGTCTATCGGTAACAAAAAAGCCTCCGAAGAGGCTTTTCAAATGCGATGGTGTCGGAGGCGGGACTTGAACCCGCATGACCAAAAAGCGGTCACTAGCACCTCAAGCTAGCGCGTCTGCCAATTCCGCCACTCCGACATGCTATGTTGTTGATTCGCGGTCCGTTTTGTTGGACCCGCGCGTTCAACGAGGAAGATAATAACCTATGATTCGAGAACTGTGCAAGCACTTTTTTCAAAAAAGTTTACGAATTTGTTAATGCGCAGGTAGATCCGTATGTCCGGTCCCGAATCGGTGTTGCCTCCCGGCGCGTCCTCGGGCATGACCGATATTTTGCTGCGCACTTCGTGCTGCAAAATATCGCTCCCCCTGCGGAATGCGCCGGGAGGCAACACCGATTCGGGACCTACGTCCACGTACTCCAGACACCGTTCTCAAACATGTTATAGGGCTGATGCAAATTTGGTGGCTCGGCTTTGCCGAGCCCTTATATGGGGAGGTCGGAGCTAAAGCTCCGGCCTCACTCAATTTCTTATTAGATTAAGTGAGCGATCAAGGAATCGCACCCCTCTGCAGCGGTAACACAGGGCCCGTGCTGGACTTAGTTTTCAGAACATTCCGCACTGATATTTTCTGTATTGAAGACGTCGATGATGCACCCGTATACCATTGACGTCGACACCATCAGATGCGGACCGCGCGGTGACCCCACATTCCGCTGGCGCCCATGGGGCTGCCCTCGTTTCCTGACATGTCCCGCGCGGGCCGCGGCGAGCCGAGACCGCCGCATGACCTAATAGGAGCATGGAGCGATACCGCGGACCCGAACAACCGCATTCTATCGCGCCCCGTCAGTGTGCCGTCTGCCCGGTCCAGGCGAGCACGGAAAGAACGGAGCGAGACATGAGAACCGAATCGACACCCGGCGCCCGCGGGCCGGTCTTCTGCGGGGTCGACACCCACGCCGACTCGCACTGGCTGTGCGTCCTCGACTGGAGGGGCCGCAAGGTCCTGTCCCGCCAGTTCCCCGCCGACGCGGCGGGATACGAGGCGCTCGCCGGGGCGATCGCGGCGGCCGGGGAGCCGGCCTGCGTCGCGATGGAGGGGACGTCGTCCTACGGGGCGGGCCTCACCAGGCACCTCGCGTCGCTGGGGATGCCCGTGCGCGAGGCGCTCTCCCCGGCGAGGACGCAGAGGAGGCGCCCGGGGCAGGGGAAGTGCGACGAGTCGGACGCGGAGAGGGCCGCCCGCGCGGCGATGTCCGGCTCGAAGCTCGGGACCCCCAAGAGCCAGGACGGGTGGGTCGACGGGGTGCGCTGCATGCTCGCGGCGCGCTCCGGGGCGGTGAAGGCGCGGACCTCGGCGATCAACACCGCGAGATCGCTGCTCACCACCGCGCCGGAGGGGCTCAGGTCGAGGTTCCGCGGCATGGGAGGGCCGAGGCTGATGGAGGAGCTCCCCTCCGTGCGCGCCGAGGGCGCGCTGGGCGCCGCGCTCGGCGCGCTGGCGGACCTGTGGGCGGCGGCGCGCGACGCGGCGCTCGACATGGAGCTCGCGATCGAGGCGTCCCTGGAGGAGAACTGCCCCGCGCTGCTGGCGATGTACGGGTGCGGGCCCGTGAGCGCGGCCAAGCTCGCGGTCGCGTGTTAGCGCTACTGTAAAAACAACCAATTTCGCCATCGCACTTTAGCCGATTCCGCCAACGCAATTTCCCCAATC
>JAXKHW010000173.1:0-11176 GCA_036549635.1 Collinsella sp.
CACGCATGCTGTTCCGCGAGCTTTCCGATACTGCCGAGCAGATCCAGTGGATTTTGGACACGCAGACCGATGCCGTGCATGAGGCTGCCCTGCTGTGCAAGGACGCGCAGTCGGCGCTGTTCGTGGGCCGCGGCATGGGTGCCGCTATTTCCTACGAGGGCGCGCTCAAGCTCAAGGAAGTCAGCTACCTGCACGCCGAGGCCTACGCCGCCGGCGAGATGAAGCACGGCCCCATCGCGCTGATCGACCCGGGCTTCCCTGTCATCGCCGTGGCCACCAAGAGTGCCACCTACGACAAGACCGTGTCGAACCTTATGGAGTGCAAGGCGCGCGGCGCCAAGGTCATCGTCGTTGCCACCGAGGGCGACGAGGAGATCAACAAGATCGCCGACTGCATCATCCGCGTGCCGGCAGTCCGCGACGTGTTCAGCCCCATCACGGCGAGCGTCCCGCTGCAGCTGCTCGCCCGCGAGGTCGCCATCCTGCGCGGTTGCGACGTCGACCAACCCCGAAACCTGGCGAAAAGCGTCACGGTCGAGTAGTTGGTTCCGCCGTTCTAGCGACTAAGGCCCGGCTCCGCATCAAGACGGAGCCGGGCCTTGTTGCATTTGCTCGGATAAAACCTGCCAAAATAAACCTGTCCCTTTTTGGCAGGTTAGCGGAGCTTGCTGGTCTCGAAGTACTCGGGGAACTGGTCCAGAACCTCGGTTTGATTGCGGAACATCATGTGCAGGTGCTTGCTGACCAAAAAGCTCGCTTCGATGGGGTCGCGACCGGCGATAGCGCGGCGAATCTGCTTGTGCTCGTTCACGATGTCCTGATTGTCGAGAACCTGCGTGGCGGCGCGCAGCCAGCGGAAGCGCTCCAGGTCGGCATTGGTCTCTTCGAGCCACGACCACACGGTGCTGCGACATGCGATGCTAAAAATCATGTGATGCATGAGGTTGTCGCTCAAAAAGAAGCCGATGCGATCCTCTTCGGCCATGGCCTTTTCCTGCAGCACGATGGCGCGGTCGAGCTGCTCGATGCCGGCCGACGTGGCGCGCGCACAGCACTCCACAATCACCTGCTTTTCCAGATGCTCGCGGATGTAACAGGCACTCTCGGCAAGGGTGAGGTTGATGGGTGAGACGTAGGTGCCGCTCTGGGGCACGGTGCGCACCAGGCCTTCCTGCGCCAAGCGAACCAAAGCCTCGCGCACGGGCGTGCGCCCCATATCCAGGTCGTCGCAAAGTTGCTTGACGCCCAGCTTTTCGCCCGGCTTGTAGTCCAGGTAGACGATTTTGCGTCGAATGGTGTGGTAGGACTGGTCCTGTAGGCTCGTTTCCTGCTCGCCGACGTGCATCGATTCTTCCATAGCGCCTCGCAACTGTTCTATCAAACTCATATGTCAGTTGTTAATTATGCCGCGAATCAGCTCTCCGCGGTGGGTAATTCGGCTGTTGCCTGAGAACTATTGCGGCATCTTAGTCTGTGTTTGCGCAAGGCTGCGCTCAATGTTGCCGTATCATAAGCCGTCGCAAACGTGAAATAGAAAGAAGGAATCCCATATGCAACTGGCGAATATCGTACGCGAGCGCTGGAAGGGCGTCTTGTTCTGCCTGATCATCGCTATCCCCGCGACGTTGCTCGGCAAACAAATTGAGGTGGTCGGCGGGCCGGTGTTTGCCATCCTCTTTGGCATGGTCCTGGCGCTCGTCTTTCCCAAGAATCGTCGCGAACAGCTCGCCGCCGGCGTTACCTATACGTCCAAAAAAGTCTTGCAGTACGCGGTTATCCTGCTTGGCTTTGGCATGAACCTCTCCCAGATCCTGTCCAAGGGCGCCCAGTCGCTGCCGATTATCGTGGCGACGATCTCGACCTCGCTTGTCATCGCCTTTGTGCTCTGCCGCGTCATGAACGTGCCGGGTAAGATCGCGACGCTTGTGGGTGTGGGTTCGTCGATTTGCGGCGGTTCTGCCATCGCCGCGACCGCACCCGTCATCGATGCCGACGATCGCGAGATTGCCCAGGCTATTTCGGTCATCTTCCTGTTTAACGTTATCGCGGCGCTCGTGTTTCCGACGCTCGGCGGCATGCTCGGGCTGACCAACGAGGGCTTTGGCCTGTTTGCCGGCACCGCCATCAACGATACCTCGTCCGTAACGGCTGCGGCGAGCGCCTGGGACAGCATGCATCCCGGCGCCAATGTGCTCGAGAGCGCCACGGTGGTCAAGCTCACCAGGACGCTGGCTATCATTCCCATCACGTTGGTCCTCGCATGCTGGCAGATGCATCTGGCACGCAAGGCCGGCGGCGACGCCAAAAGCACGTTCTCGCTTAAACGCGCGTTTCCCATGTTTGTGCTGTTCTTTGTGCTGGCGAGCGTGATTACCACGGTGCTTCAGCTTCCCGCGTCCTTTACGGCGCCCATCAAGGAGCTGTCGAAGTTCTTTATTGTGATGGCCATGGCGGCTATTGGTTTTAATACCGATATCGTCGAGCTGGTCAAAAAGGGCGGCAAGCCCATCGCATTGGGCTTTTGCTGCTGGATTGGCATTGCGTGCATGAGTTTGGGAATGCAACACGTACTGGGAATCTGGTAGAGAAGTAGCTTGTTTGCGTGCTGCGTGCTGCGTGCTGGTGAGCGCAAGCCTGCGGTGGAGCGATAGGAGCTCTTGCGGGTATGGCTTGTCCGCAGGTTTATAAGTCCCGAAGAGCTCTTATCGCCCCGCCAGGATGGCGATGCGGGGCAACACCTATACTCGCAGGACGGCGCTTTCTGCCCTATAGTGTTTGGTGAGCAATATCGTTCAATTTTGAAACACTCGGTCGTGCGACCGTCGGCGGTTGCACGTCGCTGCGGACAGGGGCAAATCATGGATAGCGATGCCAAGCTGAACATCTTGACCGAGGCCCTGGCTGCTGCCGGGGCCTCGGCATTGGCAATCGATGTGCGTGGGGACGTCGCGATCTCGACCATGAATGACGCGGCGCTCGAGCGGGATGTGGCGGCTTTTGTCGCTGAGCGCCTCGACCGTATAGGAGACGGCGCGCGTCTGGTTATGGGGCGTGCGGGTACGCGCCTGAGCCTGACCGTTCGCCCCACCGACAAAGAGGGCGGGGGCCTTTGGGTCGTCGTGGTCCGCGAGGTGCGCGGCGCCGCGGCGCACGCGGGCATCGAGTGGCTCAACGCCGACGAAGTCGGGGTCCGCTACGAATCGAGCGCGTACGGCATCGTTGAGGGGGCGGCCTCGGTGGCTGCGCCGGTTGCAGAGAGTTACGCGCGCGGTGTGCCCCTTATGCTCGAGGGCGAGCTGGGAGCGGGTCAGGTCGAGATTGCCAAGCGCCTCTATCTGGACGGTCCTTTTGCCGGTCAGCCCTTTGTTTCCGTTGCGCTCGATGAGCTCACCGAGCGCGGTTGGCGCCATGTGCTCAAAAGCGCCGAATCGCCGTTGTTCCAAACGGGGCTGACCCTTTGCATTGAGGGCTGGAACGCGGTTGGCCCCCAGCGCCTCCGCGAGCTGGTCTCCACGATGACCGACACCGCGTTGGCGACGCGCTGCCATGTGGTGCTGACGGCGAATGACATGCCGGGCGGCGGCGAAAGTGATCAAGCTGCCTTTGTGACCGAGCGCTTCGCCTGTGCGGTGAGCGTGGCACCGGCAATCGCCGAGCAGGGAGCCGCGTCGACGAAGGTTGCGCGCTATTTGGAATATCTCGCTGATGCGTTTGAGACGGCAGCACCCACGCTGTCTGCCGCGGCGACGAAGACGCTCGATGCTTGCCGCTGGCCGCGCAATTATCTGCAGCTCCGCGAGGTCTCGGAACGACTGTATATATTGGTGGGGACGGGCACGGTGGACCGCGCTGTGGCGGAGGAAGTGCTCGCCCAAGAGGACGTGATTAAGACCGCAACCTTTGGCGCCCCGACGCTCGAAAGCGACCTGTATATCCTGCGACCGCTGGCCGATACCGAGCGAGATATCGCGCATCTGGTTGTAGACCATCTCCACGGCAACCGAACCCGTGCGGCGGAGGTGCTGGGCATAAGCCGTACAACGCTGTGGCGCTTGCTGAAGGACGATGACCGTTGAGCGAGGCACCCGTGACCGCGCGCGACGCGTGTGCTACAGTCCAAAGCGTTATTGTTTCGATTTGGTTACGGCGTGCGAGGGCATATGGCTGAGACTTCAAAACCGAGCCGCAGAAGGCGGAGCGCCGCGCCGGTCAACCGACGCACAACATCGGTGACGTGGGGTAAACACGCCTCGGGGTTTGATGGCTCGTTCAAGCGCACTAAATATGGCTATCCTTCGGCAACCGCCCGCTTGGCAATGCAGGCAGAGTCCTCACTGTGGGGCCGCAAACGCGTGGTGGGCTCAAAACTCAAGCACGAC
The DNA here is from genome assembly GCA_036549635.1 of Collinsella sp. Taxonomy (GTDB): domain Bacteria; phylum Actinomycetota; class Coriobacteriia; order Coriobacteriales; family Coriobacteriaceae; genus Collinsella. Next base: position 4,380 of record JAXKHW010000173.1, read on the forward strand.
GGAACGCTCGGTTACATCAGCCGCGGGGCGGCTCGCCGCAGCGGACTCAATCCGGCTGGTTGGCATCGTTATGTTCCGTTCGTGGCCGTCGTTGCAGTGATCGTCATCGCACTCGCCGCGCTTGGCTACGCCGGCGGTGGCGCCAACTTGGACGCAGTGTTTAAATCGCCCGAGCTCGCGCATGCAGGCACAGAAGTTATCGAGGGCGCTCAGACCCAGACGGGTGTCGCGCCCCAGCGCGGTATCGTCGCGGCGGCCTCTACCATCGCCGATGCGCAAAAGGACGAAGACAAGCAAGGCGACGACGCCGAAACGACCCAGACAAGCGAAGCGACGACAACTCAAATATCAACATAGCTTGCCGGCAGAAGGGGATGTTCCTTTTCTGCCGGCAGTTTGGGACACTCCTGCGCTACCTAACGTACACCACGTTGTCGCGGCGCGGCTTTGCCTCGGGAAGCGCGTCTTCGGCATAGCCCAGAATGCAGTTACCGACGCCGCGCAGACTGCCGTCGGCGGGCAGGCCCCAGCTGGCCAGCAGCTCCAGGCCCTCGGGCGAGTCAAAGACCTCATGCGCGCGGTGAATCCAGCACGAATCGACACCCAGCGCATAAGCGGCGTTGAGCAAGTTGCCCATGGCGAGCGAGCCGTCTTCCAGATGTGTGGGCACGCTGCGGTCAACCAGCACCACCACAACGGTCTTGGCGCCATAGAAGGGGTCGCTGTTGCTGCCCATGACTTGCGCGTTGAGCTGCGAGAGACGCTCGACGGTCGCGGGGTCGGTGACGGCGACAAACGTCACCGGCTGGCGGCCCATGCCGCTCGGCGCATATTGGCCGGCTTCGATAATACGTGCCAGCTTTTCGGCCTCGACGGGACGATCGCTGTAGTTGCGGCAGCTGCGGCGGTGAATGAGTGCTTCGATAGTCTCCATGGTGTCTCCTTGCGGTGGCGTTGCAGATGCCCCGTTCATACCCGTCGGGCTTAAACGATAGACGGTCAATTGCCCGGCCAAAAGGATAGATTCCAATTGGGAAAGTAGGTTTGCATAAAAGTACCTTCAGAATGTGACAAACAAATGGGATGGTTAAACGTTTTATCCCGTCTACCCTGCGGTTTTTTACCACTTGCCTAAATGACGAACGCATAACCTTTGATAAAGGTTTTACTAAAGGAGTACCAACGTTTATCAATGCGCCGTGGTGGCGCCGGGCCAGGAGGTAACATCATGTTCCAGGCTGGAGATGTCGTCGAGACCGATTTCGAAGGATTTCTGAAGCTGCTGCGTTCCAAGACGCGCGCTTTCGTGTCGATCAACGATCACGAGTACTACATCACGCACACCGATGGCTATTGGCGTGTTCAGGATTGCGAGGCCCTCAACGACAAGGGCCACTTTACTGACTGCTCTGAGTTGGTCAACACGGTCTGCGAGGTCGTCGAGCTGCCGTGGATTGCCGGCAAGAGCCTGCATGACAGCTTCTCGGGCGCTACGGTCTATGAGGCCGTCGCCGCTTAACAGGCAATAAAACCCGATTTTCACGTGACCGCTGACGCCGCCCCCGCGCCGGCGGTCTTTTTCTGCCGATAGGCCATAAAAGTGCGCGCATTTGCGGAGAGCCTGTTGACGATAGTCAAAACTCGGACTAATCTAGAGACACAAAATTGGTCAAAAATCGGACAATCGAATGGTGGGATAGATGAATAGTGCGGTTACACTGGTCGACTTCGACCGGTTGCTCAATGGACTCGACCATATCTATTCGGAGTTCTCGCGCGCCTGCGGCCTTTCGGACTGCGCCTACTGGATGCTCGTCGACACGAGTGCAGCGGGCGGAAGCGTTGCCGTGAGTCGGCTGACGAGTGAATGGTTCTACAGCAAACAGACCATCAATTCGGCGATCAAGACGCTTAGGGCGCGAGGGCTTGCGACGTTGGAGTTTGCCGAGGGCAGTCGTAAGAACAAGGTTGTGCGATTGACCGAAGAAGGCGTGCGGTTTGCCAAGCGCTACGCGTTACCGGCGCAAAAAGCCGAGCAACAGGCATTCGAAGCGCTCGAGCCGTGGGAACAGCGCGAGATCATGCGCCTGGTCGGTAAATTCTCCCATGTTCTGAACGAAGAGTGCGAGGCATTTAAACGGCAAGTGGCCGCCGAGAACGAGGCTGACGATAAGGGCGAGGGGGACACATGCGACTCTTAATGAGGTTTATGAGGCCGTACCGCGGTCTGATTGCGGTGACGCTGTTTGCGGTGCTGATAGATAACGTCGGTACGCTGTTGGTTCCCACGATGCTGGCGAACATGGTCAACACCGGTATTACCACGCGCGATGTCGACTATATTTTACGTAACGGCCTGTACATGCTTATCGCGACCGGCATGGCCAGCGGCGGCACGATGCTGGGCTGCTATCTTTCGGCGCGCCTGGCCGCCAACGTGGCCTGCGATATCCGCAATGCCGTGTACGACAAGTCGCTCGAGCTGTCCGCCAGCGACTTTGAGCGCTTTGGCACGGGTTCGATGATCACACGCTCGCTCAACGACATCAACGTGATTCAGCAAGCTGTCCTTCAGACGATTCAGCTGGTGTTGCCGGTGCCATTCTTGGCCGTGGCAGGCATCATTTTTGCTTGGTTCATCGATCCCGCCATGGGCACGCTGCTGGGCGTGGTGGTTGCGATCGTGCTGGTGGCGGCGGTCTTTACGGTGGCTAACGCCGCGCCGATTTTTATGCGCCTGCAGAGCTTTATCGACCGCATGAACGTGGTGCTGCGCGAGAACATCGTGGGCGTGCGCGTCATCCGCGCATTTAACAAGGAGCGCCACGAGGAGCAGCGCCTGGATGAGGTGTTTAGCGATTACGCGGCCAACGCCATCAAGGTCAACCACCTGTTTGTGGGCCTCGACAGCTCCAGCTTCTTTTTGATGAACATCGCCGAGGTGGCGGTGCTGTGGGTGGGCGGCAACCGCGTGGGCGTCCACGCCATGCAAATCGGCAGCATTTCGGCCGTGTTGGAATACGCGATCCTGATTCTTTTCTTTGTGATGATGGCGCAGATGGTGATTCTGACGCTTCCGCGCGCCGCGGCGTGCCTCAACCGTGCGCAGCAGGTGCTCGAAATCGAGCCGAGCATCGTGGACGGCAAGGCTACGCTGGGCGACGGGGCGCCTGAGTCCGCAGACGGAGCCGACGCGGTCGCCGTGTTCGATCATATGTCGTTTCGTTTTGACGACGCCGACGAGGACACGCTGTGCAATCTGAGCTTTACCTGTCGCCGCGGTCAGACGACCGCGATCGTCGGCTCGACGGGCTCGGGCAAATCGACGGTGGCCAAGCTCCTGCTGCGCTTCCACGATGCCACCAAGGGCGCCATTCGCCTGGACGGCGTTGATCTGCACGACCTTTCGCAAGACGAGATTCGCGGGCGCATTGCCTATGTGCCGCAAAAGGCATGGCTGTTCTCGGGCACCGTAGCAAGCAATCTGCGCTTTGGCAACGAAGACGCGACTGAGGCCGACATGCTTCATGCGCTCCGGGTTGCCCAGAGCACCTTTGTGCTCGATCAGCCGCAGGGGCTCGATACCCCGGTGGCGCAGGGCGGCACGAACTTTTCGGGCGGCCAGCGCCAGCGTCTGGCCATCGCCCGTGCGCTCATGAAGCATGCCGATCTATATATCTTCGATGACAGTTTCTCGGCCCTGGACTTTAAGACCGATGCCGCCCTGCGCCATGCGTTGCAAGACGAGACGCGTGACGCTGCGGTGCTCATCATCGCGCAGCGCATATCGACGATCTTGCACGCCGACCAGATCGTCGTGCTCAAGGACGGCGAGGTTGTGGGTCTGGGCACGCATGGCGAGCTTATGGAAACCTGCGAGGTGTACCGCGCCATCGCGGAATCGCAGATGAAGGGAGGTGAGTAGCATGACCGAGGAGCTCAGGAAGCAGGCCAGCGTTGATGACGCCGTTGCCGCGGGACTGGTTGAGGAAACGGCTGCCGTAGCACCCGAGCTGGACGAGGCCGCCAAGGCTGCAGCCGAGCGCGAGGCTCGCCGCCAAGCGCTCTACGAGGAAAACGAACGCGCCGAGGACGAGCGCGCCCGCGCTGAGGCAGAGCGCATGCGCGATGTGGACGACGAGGACGAGGACGAGAAACCCCGCGACACCTGGGCGACGGTGCGCCGCCTGTGGAGCGAGGCTGCCGGTGACCATTGGCGCTTCTATATCGTGTTCGCGAGCATCGTGTTCTATGCCATCTTTAACACCGCTGCGCCGGCATATAGCGCCCGCGTGATCGATGAGCTGTGGGGCCACATTCAGGTGGCGTTTGCCAACGACACCACCTTCAACATCACCTGGGAGAACTGCGGCAGGACCATCTTCATCTACTTTATGATCTGGACGGCCGCTGCCTCGTTCTACGCGCTCCAGAGCTTTTTGATGTCGAGCGTGGCCGAACGCCTTAACCTGCACCTGCGTAACCGCATCGCTCAAAAGCTCAACCGTCTGCCGCTTGCCTTCTTTGATGCGCATCGTCCCGGCGAGGTCGTCAGCCGTGCGACCAACGACTTAGACAAGATGTCTGAGAGCATGCAGCGCGGCTTGCTGCAGCTTCTGGTGTCGATCGGTACCGTGGTGGGCGCCGTGAGCGTGATGTTCGTGTTTAGCGTGCCGCTCACGCTTGTCTTTTTGTTCTTTACGGCGTTGTCGCTGTTGGTGACCAAGGTGGTCTCGCGCCGCACGCATGACGTAACCGGTGAGCGCCAGGAGTGGGTGTCAAGGATTACGAGCGCGGTTGAGGAAGGCTACTCGGGCCGTCTGGTGATTCGCGCGTTTAACCGCGAGCGCCAAAGTTCTGCCGAGGTACACCAGGCCTCGGGCGAGCTGGCACGCGTGAGTGCCAAGGCCGACTTCATGATTAACGCCGTCGGCCCCGCGGTGCGCTTTATCGGCCGCCTGGCACAGATCGTGATTGCGATTGTGGGCTGCAGTATGCTGGTTGCCGGCCACATGACCGTCGGCGTGTTCCAGGCGTTCTTCCAGTTTATCTACGAGGCATCTGAGCCCATGACGCAGCTGTCGTTTACCTTCAACTCGCTGCAGAGCGCGCTGGCGAGTGCGGAGCGCGTGTTCGACCTGCTCGATGAACCCGAGATGGAGGCGGATCCGCAGCCGGGCGAGGCCGCCAGGCTGCCGGGTCGCGTTGAGGGCCGTGTCGCTTTTGAGCATGTACGCTTTGGCTACGCGCCCGACAAGCCGCTCATGCGCGACGTGTCGTTTACCGCCGAGCCGGGCCAGAAGATCGCCGTGGTGGGAACCACGGGCGCGGGCAAAACCACGCTCATCAACCTGCTCATGCGCTTCTACGAGATTGACGGCGGGCGCATTACGCTCGACGGCGTGGACACGAGCCGCATGGATCGTGGCGAGCTGCGCCAGCAGTTTGGCATGGTGTTGCAGGATGCCTGGCTGTTCGACGGAACGATTGCCGAGAATATCGCCTATGGCTGCCCCGAGGCGACGCGCGAGGAGATCGTGGCGGCCGCACGCGCCGCGCAGGTCGACTTCTTTGTGCGCACCATGCCGCAGGGCTATGACACGCGCGTGGCCAACGATGCCGAGAGCATTAGCCAGGGTCAGCGCCAGCTGCTGACCATTGCGCGCGTGCTGCTCAACAACCCGGCGATTCTCATCCTGGACGAGGCGACGTCGAGTGTGGACACGCGCACCGAGCTCGCCATCGGCCGCGCCATGGACGCGCTCATGCGTGGGCGTACGAGCTTTGTGATCGCGCACCGTCTGTCGACGATCGTAGATGCCGACCTGATCTTGGTCATGGATCATGGCAACATTATCGAGCAGGGTACGCATAAGGAGCTGCTGGCTGCCGAGGGTGCCTACGCCGACCTCTATCTGAGTCAGTTCGCATAATGTGACAAAGGGACAGTCCCTTTGTCACATCGCAAATAAGGCGCGCCGGGGGTGAATCCTCTGGCGCGCCTTTGCGTTGGCGTCAATGTTGTCGGTGGCCGTCCGGCTCTAGCGTTCGTCCACGAGCTTGGCGACGAGGGTTTTGAGCTCGGCCACCTCTCGCTCGAGTTCCTTGACGCGGCGGGCGTTCTCGGTGATGCCCTGACGGTTGAGCGCGGACTGCTCGGCGGCGGCGTCGGGCATGTACTCGCGATGCTGCTTGGCATCGAAGCTCTCCTCGAACACGCGGCAGCCGTTGCGCTTGATGATGCGTCCCGGCACGCCCACGACGGTGCAGTTGTCGGGTACGTCCTTGACGACGACCGAATTGCCGCCGATTTTGACGTTGTTGCCGATGCGAATGTTGCCGAGCACTTTAGCGCCTGTGCCCACGGTGACGTTGTTGCCCAGGGTGGGGTGGCGCTTGCCGGTCTCGTTGCCGGTGCCGCCAAGCGTGACGCCCTGGTAGAGCACGCAGTTGTCGCCCACAATGGTGGTTTCGCCGATGACGACGCCCATGGCGTGGTCGATAAAGAAATGCTTGCCGATCTGTGCAGCGGGATGAATCTCGACGCCGGTAATGTGGCGGGTGATTTGCGAGAGCACACGGGCGAGCGAGCGATGGCCATGCTCCCAGAGCCAGTGCTCTGGCACGTGGTTCCACTTGGCGTGCAGGCCGGGATAGGAAAGGAAGATGACCAGACCGTTTTGCGCGGCGGGGTCCTGCGCCTGGACGGTCTTGATGTCCTCGCGAATGGTATTGATAAAGCTCACCGGCCGCCCTCCCTTAGTGCCATGGCAATGCGATTCAGTAAAGTATAGCGA
>JAXKHW010000174.1:0-8046 GCA_036549635.1 Collinsella sp.
ACCTCCAACGTCGTGTACGGTAAGAAGACCGGCTCCACGCCCGACGGCCGCAAGGCTGGCCAGCCGTTCGCCCCGGGTGCTAACCCCATGCACAAGCGCGATAGCCACGGCGCCATCGCTTCGCTGTCTTCGGTTTCCAAGCTCCCGTTCCGCGATGCTCAGGACGGCATCTCCAACACCTTCTCCATCATCCCGAGTGCGCTCGGCAAGGAGGACCAGGTGTTCTTTGGCGATATCGACCTTGATCAGCTGGGCGAGTAACTATTGTTAGTGCTATACTAACAATAACGATTACTGATTAGTGCGCCGGTTTCGGCCGGCGCCTATTAATCGAAGGAGACACATTATGAAGGTTTCTGAAGTTTCCGAGACTCAGGCCGATAACCTGGTCCACATGCTCGACGCTTACGCCGAGAAGGGTGGCCACCACCTGAACATCAACGTCTTCAACCGTGAGACGCTGCTCGACGCTCAGGCTCACCCCGAGAAGTATCCGCAGCTGACCATCCGCGTTTCCGGCTATGCCGTGAACTTCCACACGCTCACCAAGGAGCAGCAGGACGAGGTCATTGCGCGTACCTTCCACGACAAGTTCTAAAGGGACTCAACTCCCACCGGAGACCCGGTAAGGCCTACGCACTTTGCCTCTCAAACGTCCTCGCCGCTTCGCGGCTGCGGAATGTTTGCGAGACAAAGTGCTCCCGGCCTTGCCGGGTCTCCTGCGTTGTCGTCCTTTAGGGAACCACGCTAAATTAAATTGGTGTCCTCGGACATGCAAAGAGGCTCGCTGCGCACTTCGTGCGGCGAGCCTCTTTGCGTCCTGCGGAATGTTTTGGGAGGTAGCCCAAACAGCCCCGGCTGGGGTCCTGTGTAGTCACCCTTTAGGCGGAACTCTCCTAATTATTTGGATGAGTCGTTTACTTACTTGTACTGTTACCGTCTTCCCGCTCTTGTTGGGGTATGCTTTGTTCGTATGTAAACGTATGACATGTTGATGGGGGAGGGTGCTATGGCTCGCGAGGGCGCTCGTTCTAAGGATTCGGCTAAGCCTGGCATCAAGGAAGTTGCAGCGGTGGCGGGGGTTTCGCCTACTACGGTATCTCGCGTGCTTAATAATCGCGGCTATATTAGCCAAGAGACCCGCGATAAGGTCCATGCCGCGATGGAGCGCATCAACTATACGCCCAACGATATCGCCCGTGCCATGCTCAACGGTCGCCTGAATCTTATCGGTATGATCGTTCCCTTTGTGAGCAGCCCGTTCCATGCTCAGGTTGTGCAGGCGGTCGAGCGCACGTTAGCGGAAAACGGCTTTAAGATGTTGCTGTGCAACAGCGCCAATCGACCCGATCTTGAGCGTTCCTATATTGACATGCTCCGCCGCAATATGGTCGACGGTGTCATCGTCAACTCCCTCAATATCGGTGCCGAGGCATATGCCGAGATGGGCTTGAGCCTGGTTGGCATCGACTGCGATCTTGGCGAGGGCTCTGTCCAGATTGCAAGTGACAGCTATGGCATTGGCGAGCTCGCCACGCGCCGTCTGATTGATGACGGCTGCAGGCGTATCCTGTGCCTGCGTAGCAATAGCCGCATGCGCATGCCTGCCAATAAGCGTACCGATGCCTACCTCGATGTTGTTGAGCAGGCCGGTTTGTCCGCGCTTGTCCGTGAGGTTGAGTTCGTTAAGCCCGACGACGAAAAGGGCGCGGTCGTTGCGAAGATCCTCGATGAGAACCCCGATATTGACGGCATCTTTGCGGGAGACGATACGATGGCGGCCATCTGTCTCAACGTGATGAAGCAGCGCGGCTTGAGCGCTCCAGACGATATTAAGGTCGTGGGCGCGGATGGTGCCCGCCGAACTATGACGTTTATGCCTGACTTAACAACCGTACGTCAAGATATCGATCGCATCGGAGAGCTCGCGGCGCAATCCATCATCGCTCTTATTAACGGCGATAATCCCGAATCGAATATCAAGCTCCCCGTTGAACTCATTGAGGGCAAAACCGCGTAGTTCATCCCGTGCCAAAAGAATTCCTCAAACGCCTCTGATGACCGTTCACCGGCATATGTCAACCGTTTGCCGACGACTGGAACTGCGAAAAGACGTATTGGTGTGAAAACGTTTGACATATGAAAACGATTGACATATCTTGCCATTGTACCGAGTTAGTATGTCGTGGAAAGGAAGTCTCGGATGCACAAGGTGTATTACCAGCCTGAGGGAATTTGGGTAGGCGACATCATGCCGTACGGCGAGGACGGCACGTTCTATCTCTATCATCAGCGTGACACGCGTAACCCCGAACCTTTCGGAGAGCCGTTTGGCTGGGCACTCGCTACGACCAAGGATTTCGTCAACTACAAGGACTTTGGCGAGAGCCTTGAGCGCGGCGGCGACGAGGAAGTCGACCAGTACATTTATGCCGGCACGGTGTTTAAGGTGGGCGACAAGTACCATGCGCTCTACACTGGTTGCAATCGCGATAAGGTCCGCGCACGTTTGATGAAGCAGGTTCTTCTTCATGCAACGAGCGACGACGCCGTCAAGTGGGAGAAGAACATCGCCGAGACGCTGCTTCCGCCCCAGGAGGGTTACGATGACCGCAACTGGCGCGATCCCTTTGTGCTTTGGGATGAGGAGAACGAAGAGTACATGCTCATCCTCGGCACGCGTGTGGGCGAGGACAAGCGTCTGATGACCGGCCGCCTGGTCAAGTTCACCTCCAAGGACCTGGATACCTGGGAGTTCCAGGGCGACTGGTGGAATCCGGGCCTGTACACCATGTTCGAGATGCCTGATCTCTTTAAGATGGGCGACTGGTGGTACCTCGTCTTTTCCGAGTACAGCGACGGCAACAAGACCCGTTACCGCATGTCCAAGTCCATCAACGGTCCTTGGATTACCCCCGCTGACGACTCCTTCGACGGCCGCGCGTACTACGCCGCTCGCACCGCATTCGATGGCGAGCGTCGCGTTCTCTTTGGTTGGGTTCCTACGCGTGACGAGGGCGGCGACCCCAGCTCTTACCTATGGGGTGGCACCTTTATGCCCCTCGAGATCGTTCAGCGTGCCGACGGAACGCTCGGCACCAAGCTCCCCGACAGCATGCTTGGCGCCTTTGGCGAGGCTAAGGCAGTCGAGACCTTTGAGCTTTCCTGCGAGTCGGGCAAGGTCGAGCAGGTGCTCGCCGCAGATGCCGGCTCCACCTACTTGCTCGATGCCGACATTGAGCTCGGCGGTAACGCTGCCGGCTTCTCGGTCAAGTTCGCCGAGGACGCCGAGACCGGTCTTGCCTATGAGTTCCGCGCCAACCTGCGCGAGGGCAAGCTCGAGTTCACGCCGGCTCCCCAGTACCCGTGGTTCCAGGTCAACAACATGGGCCTCGAGCGTCCGTTGTTCTTTAAGGGCGAGGGCACTCACCATGTGCGTCTGGTCGTCGACGACGACATCGCGACCATCTTTGTCGATGACGTTGCGCTCAACGCTCGCTTCTGCAACAAGCAGGGCCAGGGTGTGGCGCTTACCGTCACTGACGGTGCGCTCAAGTGCGCAAACGCAACGATCGCGTCTCTGTAGCGGCAACGAACCGTTTTATGATTTAGAAAAGGAATGGAGAGGAACATGGACTACAAGGCAGTGTCCCAGCAAGTCGTCGACAACGTCGGCGGACTGGAGAACATCGAGGGCGCCACGCATTGCGTGACCCGTCTGCGTCTGGTGCTCAAGGATACGAGCAAATACAACAAGGCCGAGCTCGAGAACATCGATGGCGTCAAGGGCGTGCTGTACAACAGCGGCCAGCTCATGATCATCTTCGGTACCGGTACCGTCAACAAGGTTTACGATGAGTTTATGGCTCTGACGGGCGTTAAGGAGATCAGTGCTTCCGAGGTCAAGGGCGCCGAGGCGGACAAGAAGGGCAAGTTCTTCTCGGTCCTCAAGGTATTCTCGGACATCTTTATCCCCATCATTCCCGCCTTCGTCGGCGCTGCAATCATCATCGGCCTTAAGTCGTTGATCGTTGCCAACGGCCTCTTTGGCATGGAAGGCAGCCTCGCCGATCACAGCGAGTTCCTCAAGAACCTCGCAAGCTTCTTTGCCATTATCGCCACCACCTTCGACTACCTGCCTGTCCTGGTTATGTACAGCGCGGTCAAGCGTTTTGGCGGTAACCCGATCCTGGGCATCCTCGTCGGTATCGTCATGGTTCACCCGAGCCTTATGAACCGTAACACGTTCGTTATGGACCCGACGGGTGCTGAGTACTGGAACTTCGGTCCGCTATCCATTCCCATGGTTGCTTTCCAGGGCGGTGTGTTCCCCGCAATCCTGACTGCCTGGTTTATGGCCAAGGTCGAGAAGATTGCCCAGAAGTACATCCCCGAGGTCGTTTCTTTCGTCTTTGTCCCGACCGTTACCCTGATTCTTGCTAACGTCGCCCTGTTCACCGTGTTCGGCCCGCTCGGCAACCTGATCGGCGACGTCCTCGCCGGCGTAATCGATATCCTGTACAACAGGATGGGCGTCTTTGGTGCCTTTGTCTTCGCCGCGTTCCTGCAGCCGCTCGTCGTTACCGGTACGCATCAGTTCATCCAGGGTATCGAGGCCAACCTCGTTGCCACGACCGGCTTCAACTACATCCAGGCCATCTGGTCGGTTTCCATCATCGCCCAGGGCGGCGGCGCCATCGGTATGTACCTCATTCACAAGAAACACTCCAAAGAGCGCAACATCTGCATGTCGTCCTTTATCCCGACGCTGGTCGGAATCTCCGAGCCCGCTATCTTTGCTGCAAACATGCGCTATTCGATCATTCCGTTCATCTGCGCATGCATCGGTGCAGGCTGCGGCGGTGCCTTCGTCAAGCTCTTTGAGGTGCGCGCTATCGGTCAGGGTCTGACCGGCGTGCTTGGCCTGCTCATCGTCACGCCAGAGACTCTCGTGTGGTATGTGGCTGGCAATCTCATCGCCTTTATCGTGCCGATCGTCTTGATCTTTGCCTACAACAAGGCAAAGGGCGTTCCGACCACCGATGAAGAGGGCGCTGGCGCTGGCTTCGACGTTAGCTTCTAGTTGAGCCGTTCAGCGTAACGTGCGGATAAGTCCATTTGAGGGGGGGCGTTCGGCTCGTGTGAGTCGAGCGTCCTTCACTATAGACGAGAAGGCCAATGGCGGTGTTTAATCAAAAAAATAAGGTGACACGCGCGGACTATGAGCAGTGGCGTACCGGACAGGATGAGACGGCGGGTCGCATCGCGTCCGACCCCGATAGGCTCCTGTTCCATGTGGAGCCTGAGCTTGGCTGGCTCAACGACCCCAACGGTTTGGTTCAGATTGGTGATACGTATCACATCTATCATCAATACGATCCGTTCGATGCTGCGCATGGCGGTCCAGTGCTTTGGAACCATCTGACGACAAAGGATTTTGTGACGTACGAGAATCACGGCCCCGTGCTGTTCCCCGATTCCGATTTGGATTCGAGCGGAGCGTATTCTGGTTCTGCCTTTGTACGTGATGGCAAGATTCACTACTTCTATACCGGCAACGTCAAGCATTTTGATCGCGATGATTACGACTACGTGTTGACGGGTCGTGAGCAAAACCAGATTCATATGGTTGCGGAGAACCCCGACGAATTGGGCGAGAAGCGCATAGCTGTTGGACCGGTCGATTACCCCGACGATATCGGTACGCACGTGCGCGACCCCAAGATCCTTGAGCACGATGGTATCTACTACATGGTTCTGGGCGCTCGTACGAAAGACGACCGCGGCTGCGTGCTTGTCTATACCTCGCGCGATCTAGAGGACTGGAACTATGCGACGCGTATTGAGCTGGGCGAGAAGTTTGGCTTTATGTGGGAGTGCCCCGATCTGTTTGAGCTCGATGGTGAGCTTGTTCTCGTTTGCTGTCCGCAGGGTGTGCCTGCCGATGGTTGGCGTTACCGCAATCCGCATCAGTGCGTGTGGTTCCCCATCGAGGCCGATTGGGAGGCGCCGAGCTTTAAAATCGTCGGGCAGGGCATGCCCCCGATGGTCGATGCCGGTTTTGATTTCTATGCTCCGCAGTCCTTTGAGGATGCTGCAGGCCGGCGTTTGATGATCGGATGGTCGGGTTGCCCCGATGCGACGGCGGAAAACCCGACGGTGGCGCGCGGGTGGCAGTGCGCGTTGACGGTGCCGCGAGAGCTGAGCATGCGCGATGGTAAGCTCTGCCAGCAGCCGGCGCACGAGATTGAGAGGATGCGCGGCGACTGCGTTCGCGCGACAGGCGGTGAAACCGTTGAGGAGCCGGGCCGCCTGTTTGATCTTGTGGTTTCCTGTGAGGGCACCAAGATGGTCGAGCTCGAAATCCGCAAGGGTGTCTTTGTGCGCTATGCAGGCGGGATGCTTACCCTCGACATGGGTGACGAAGGCTATGGGCGCGACCAGAGGTCGATCGAGCTCAGCGAGCTTCGCGACCTGCGCGTGCTTTCGGACACTACGATTGTCGAGATTTTTGCAAATGGCGGCGAGGCGGCACTTACGAGCCGTACCTATTCGCCGGCGGTTTCGGCGATGGGGTTGCATGCCGAGGGTGCGGCATCGATGAATTTCTACCGCTTCGTGCATTAACCGTGCATGGGGCACGATTGGACTTGCTGGGCGAAATGAATCGCAGTTGCCGCGGCCAACTACCGTTTATCGCGTATAGCGACCGTTTGCGGAGTAAGTAACACTTAGTAATAAACCGTGTAGAATCTCAGGTTAGCACGGAGTTTTCCAGGGAGACGCTGTCCTTTGTTGTGCGCAAGGGGCGGCGTCTCTTTGGCGCTTGGACGCCGTTGTGCAACAGTGCGGCGGCGCGTGCCATGTATTGAAAAGCCAATGTCGAGATGGGTCGTGATAAGAATGGGCAAGTACGTAATCGTGGTTGAGTCTGGGTCGGATGTGACGCCGGAGCTCTGCGAGCGCTACGGCATCGTGCGCGTGCCCATGCATGTCACAATTGGTGACGAGACCGTTGAGGACGGCTCCATCGATCCGCTCGAGATTTACTCGCGCTGCAACGAGTTTGGCGTAATGCCCAAGACCAGCGGCTGCGCGCCTGCAGATTTTGCGCACGTATATGACCGTATCCATGCCGAGCAGCCCGATGCGACCATTCTGCATCTTGCGTACTCCGAAGTCACGACTTGCTCGCATCAGTCCTCCAAGATTGCGGCTAAGGGCCGCGACTACGTGTTCTCCATGGACACGCGTTTTGTTTCGGTGGGTCAGTCGCTCGTTGTCGTCGAGACCGCCAAATACATCGAGGCTCACCCCGATGCCACCGTCGACGAGATCTTTGCATTTACGAATTCCGTCATGGACCGTGTGTTGCTGGGTTTTGTTCCTACGGACCTTGCCTTCCTTAAGGCGGGCGGTCGCTTGTCCAACGTCGCGTTCCTGGGCGCCCACCTGCTCAAGATTAAGCCCTGCATTGAGGTAACGGGCGGTAAGTTTGTGGCGACCAAGAAGTTTCGCGGCTCTATGCTCAAATGCGCCCGCGCCTTTATTGACCACATGGTTGCGAAGGGCGAGATTGACTACTCGCACATTGGCCTGGCGTATTCGGTAGGCCTTTCCCAGGAGCTGCGCGACGACATGGAAGTCTATGCGCACGACCTGGGCTTTAAGGACGTTACCTGGACTCAGGTCGGCGGCGTCATCTCGAGCCATTGCGGCCCGACCGCCTTCGGCGCGGTGCTCACGCTTAAAGCGTAAGGCCTGCGTCTATCGATTTCTATTGCCTCGGCGGCGGGCGGGTTGTGACAACCTTCCCGCCGCTTTTGCATGGGGCCAAATAGGACAATCCAATTGACCGCTAAACCGTTTCGCCATCAAGCATATAGGCTAGAATGACTCTGGCATTTATGTAGCTAAAACCAATGAGAGGCAAGGTAGCGGGAATGGCTGAGATGACGCTCGAGGGTGTGGACGCTCGTCCTGAGGACTCCGCGTTTGCCCTGGGCCGCGTGCATTCGATTGAGACGATGGGAACGGTCGATGGAC
>JAXKHW010000175.1:0-5447 GCA_036549635.1 Collinsella sp.
AGCGAGAGCCCGCCGTTTGAGCCAAGGTGCCGTGAACTGAAAAGGCGCTGACCTTCTGGTCGCGCCTTTGAAATTGAACGGCAGATTGGCCAAACGGCGGGCTCGCCGCGTCGGCTCATTACGCCGTTTGTAAAACGGCGTAATTCTTAGTGCTCGATCCAGCAGCGGAGCGTCTCGCCGGCCTGTAGGTGACGTAGGTTCTCCGCGGCGATGTCGACGACGTTGTTGAGCGTGGCGGCCAGGTGGAACCAGCCGGAGACGTGCGGCGTGATGAGCATGTTGGGCGCATCCCACAACGGGCTTGTGGCGGGCAGCGGCTCGGGGTCGGTGACGTCGACCGCGGCGCCGGCGAGATGTCCGGACTCAAGAGCGGTAACCAAATCGTCGGCAACCACAAGATCGCCGCGGCCGCCGTTGGCAAAGAAGGCGCCCGGCTTCATCGCGGCGAAGAACTCGGCGTTCGCCAGGCCGCGGGTCTCGGGCGTGCTGGGCATAAAGGAAGCGACGATGTCAGCCTCGGCCAGGCGCTCGGACAGGGCGTCCATGCCGTCCATGTCCTCAAACACAATGGGGTAGACGAGTGGATGGCGCTTGATGCCGCGGACGTGCGCGCCCATGCTGCGGCAGAGCGTGGCAAAGTGGCCGCCGATATCGCCCGCGCCCAGCACCAGCACGTTGGCATTTTTGAGCGAGGTGACCGGCCCTAAGTCCTCCCAGCGATGCTCACGCTGCAGGTCCTGGTAGCCGGGCAGGCGCTTCATCATAGACAGCACCATGGCAAACATGTGCTCGCTCACAGCCTGGCCGTAGGCACCCACCGAGCAGGAAAGCTTAGCGTCGGCCGGCACGGTGCCGGCGGCCAAGTAATCGTCATAGCCGGCGGTCTGCAATTGCAACAGCTGGAGATGCTCGCATGCCGTGAGCATGCCAGGGTCGATGTTGCCAAGGATCACGTCGGCATCGGCGACCTGCTCGTGCGTGGCGGCGTCGGCGCTCGTGTAGATAAAGTCCTCGCCCGGAGCGCTCGACTCAAGAATTGCGCGATGACGGTCGTTGACGGGCAACAAAACCAGAATGTTCACAAGCAGTCCTCTCCGCTCGACCTGCCAAAAAGGGACAGGTTTATTTTGGCAGGTTTTATCAGGCAAAACGTTCAAATAAAAACGCCGGATGCAAGACGAGCGTACCCGTCAGCATCCGGCGCATCTACAGCTACCAGCTCAGCAGCTCGTAGCCGTCCTCGGTCACCACGAGCTGAACCTCGCACTGGGCCGAATCGCTGCCGTCCTTCGTGCGCACGCACCAACCGTCACCCTTGCTAATCTTGATGTCGGGCGCTCCGGCATTGACCATGGGCTCGATGGTAAAGACCAGGCCCGGGGCCATGATGGTGTCCACATCGGGTGCCTCGGTGGTAAAGCCCACAAACGGGTCCTCGTGGAACTCCTTACCGATGCCGTGTCCGCCGTATTCGCGCACCACGCTAAAACCGGCGTCCTCGACCGTCTTTTGCACGGCCTCGGCCATAACGGACAGCGGCAGCCATGGCTTGACGGCCGCCAGACCCGCC
This sequence comes from Collinsella sp., assembly GCA_036549635.1. Taxonomy (GTDB): domain Bacteria; phylum Actinomycetota; class Coriobacteriia; order Coriobacteriales; family Coriobacteriaceae; genus Collinsella. The sequence goes on from JAXKHW010000175.1 coordinate 1,571, forward strand.
TCCACGCTGGCGCGGGTGACGTCGACCAGGCGCTGGCGCTCGGCCGAGACCTCGCCGATACAGAACATGCGGCTCGAGTCGCTAAAGTAACCGTCCAGGATCGTGGAGCAGTCCACGTTGATGATGTCGCCCTCGTGCAACACGTCCGTATCGCAGGGGATACCGTGGCAGACCACGTCGTTGATCGAGGTGCACACACTCTTGGGGTAGCCCTCGTAGTTGAGGTCGGCCGGCGTGCCGCCGTGCTCGACGGTGTAGTCGTAGATCATCTGGTCAATCTGGTTGGTGGTCATGCCCGCGGCGATGTGCTCGCCTACGTAGTCGAGCACGCCTACGTTAATGGCGGCCGAGCGCTTGATGCCCTCGATATCGGCGGGCGTCTTGTAGAGCGTGCGGGGCAGAACCTCCCAGCCCTCTTCCCACAAGCGCTCGAGGCGCTCATCAAAGGTGCTATGGCATTTCTTATATTTTTTGCCGCTGCCGCACCAGCAAGCGTCGTTGCGGCCGGGCACGGGTCCTTTGTCAAACATGGCTAACTTCCTTTCATCCGCAGCTAGTATAGCCCACCCACGCGTCTATAAAAGTTGCGGTGATATAGTTCCGATTTAAGCGGTTTAACAGCACAAATAGGAACTATATCACCGCAACTGATGGGGCGGGATGGCGGGCACTGGCTGCTGCGTGGTTTTGCTAGTAGCTCACCTGGCAGGGGATGCCGAGGGCGCGCACGCGTGCGGCGATCGTGTCGAGTGCCTCGGGCGCTGCTTTGGCAAGGCCGGCGACCGGTGTCTCGCGCGCCACCGTGTAGATGGTCGTCTCCTGCGGGCGAATGCGCTCGAGCGCCGCGAGCCAAGGGCCGACGTACTCCTCGCCGGTGTTATCGAGAGACTTGCCCCGGTACTCGCCGCTCAAAAACATCGTTTGGATAATAACGTGACCGTCAAAGCTCGCGAACGTTTCGATCTGGTGCTCTACATCGTAGGGGCCAACGGGCTGGTCGAGCAGCTGGATAAATGCCGGGTCGACCGTATCGAGCTTGAGGATGTTGTCGTCGACCATCATGAGCGCATCGTGCACCTGGGGACGGTCGGCGCGCGTGCCGTTGGAAAGCACGGCAATCTTGGTGTTTGGGGCCAGCTGGTCGCGAAGTGCGACGGCACCGGTGATGGCCTGCGGAAACTCCGGTGCGGCGGTGGGCTCGCCATTGCCGGCAAACGTGATTACATCGGGCAGCTCACCCTCGATTGCCATCCCGTGCAGCTTGGCCTCGAGTGCATCGAGCACCACGCCGGCCGTGTTATACGGCTCGTGGCAGGGGCGCTCAGCGTTGAGGCCGTTCTCGCAGTAGATGCAGTCGAACGTGCAGATTTTGCCGCTCGCCGGCATCATGTTGACACCGAGCGAAAGGCCCAGGCGACGGCTGCGGACGGGCCCAAAGATGGGGCTGGCATTTAAAAACGTAGACATAGGCATATGCTCCTTGGGACAGTTGAGCTTAAGCATAGCATCGGCCTTCATGTGGGTTGCGGGTTTGGGCGCTGTTGTTTAGGCAGAAACCTTGCAATCGGGCGAGTTTTCGAAACCCTGTCATGAAAGGGTGCGAGCTGGGTACAGTAAACGCATTCATGTACACACAAAATGACGCCATCTGACCAAGCCGCACCCCGGCACGGCCTGGTGGTGTTGACGATGGGAACACAGTATGGATTTTACGGTCGAGAATGCGGGCACTACGATCGCCTGCCGCGAGTATGCCGGCCCGGTTGTATCGTCCGATGCACCCGCCTTGGTTTGCGTGCACGGTGCCTGCGTCGACGGCGTCTTTTTTGACGCCATCGCCCGCGAGCTCGCCTGTGACTATCGCGTCATTACCTACGACCGGCGCGGTTGCGGCGAGAGCGGCGACGCTGCAGACGGACGCTACGACCTCGCCGTCCAGGCCGCGGACCTGCAGGCCGTTATCGAGCATATTGGCACTCCGGCAAACGTGCTCGCGCACAGTGCCGGTACGTTGGTGGCCCTGGAGCTTCTCCGTGCAAACCCCGCCATAATCTCGCGTGCGATTCTGCATGAACCCGCCGTGACGGATGAGGGTGCCGGTCTGGGCGCGGCCCCGGTTTTGCTCGAGATGATCGCCGCGGGAAAGGTCTCCAGGGCATTACGGGCCTTCCTGGGCGCCATCGGCGATTCGGACCCTGAGGCCCCCAAGTTAACCGAGGCAGAAGCCAAGCATGCCCTGCGCAACGGCCGCAGCTTCATGGCAAACGAATACGGGATTACTATGACCTGCGTTCCCGATTGGGATAGCGTTCGTGCGTCGAAAACGGTGGCCGCCGTGCTCCTGGGCGAGCTCTCGATTGGCACGCCTCGCGAGGCGGGCACAAGGGTGGCGGCTGAGCTTTTGGACTGTCCACTCGTAATGGTTCCCGGCGCGCACAACGGCCTGCGCGATCGCCCGGGAGCGGCTGCCCAGACTGTCCTTGGCATCCTGGGGCCCTAACACCCGCAATAGCCAAAGCAGACTTCACCCGCAAACGTTTCGGCCTTGTTAACAAATATGCTTAAAACCTCACGTCTGCGGCTTCAATCGCGCCGTCTGCCAACTCATAAAAATGTAACAGCATTCACGTGCTTACCTGCATCGGCAAGGTGTTACCCTTGTAACATTTGGAACCCACCGCTACCATGCGAAGCTATCGAAAGGGCCCCATATGCTCAATAATCACGAGGTCAATCTAACCGACGAGGAGGCTGCCACCGAGGTCGCCCGTGTCGCGAAGACCTACCCCGTGGTACGTTTGCTGTCGGCCGATCAGATTAAGAGCGAGCCTAACTGCCTGCTCGCCGGTGATCGCTGCCCTTGTTTGCGCCAGGCAAGTCTTGAGGCCTTGACAGATTCCGATGAGGTGTCGGAGCAACTGCTCAACGATGGCGTTGAGTACCGCGCCCATCTGCGCCCTCTGAAGGTCGAGGGCGAGCCTCATGTCCTGCTGATGGTGCGTCCGATCGATGGGCAAGAGGCTGCAAAAGAGGACCTTGTCTACACCGACGTGCTGACGAGCGTGCACAATCGCCGATATTACGAGGAAAAGCTCCGTAGCGCCCGCATGAATGCCGGCGTTGCGATGATCGACCTTGATGATTTTAAGGTCTTCAACGATACGTGTGGCCGTCATGCCGGCGACCTTGCGCTCGGTGCCGTGGCGACAGCCATGCGCAGCGGAATCCGTTCGACTGACGAGCTTGTGCGCTATGGCTGCGACAAGTTTGTGGTTGTCATGCCCAATATTCCCTCCGATGACTTCACCCGTCGCCTGCATCAGGTGTCCGATGCCGTTCGTTCCACGATTATTCCGGGCCATGAGTACGTGAGCTTGACGGCATGTGTTGGTGGCGTTCGCATTCATGGCGAGACGGTCGATGAGGGCGTTGGCCGCGCTGTCCAGTTACTGAGCCGCGCTAAGGCAAAAGCCGGTACGGTCGTGACCGATGCCGATTCCATCGAGGCCTTCCAAAGCGAAAAGCCTTTGGTACTTATTGTCGATGACTCCGAGATGAACCGAGTCATTCTCAGCGAGATGCTCAAGGACGAGTATTGCATCCTCGAGGCCGACAACGGTCGTACGGCGCTCGACATGGTCGACCGCTATGGTGATGAGTTGTCGCTCGTGCTGCTGGATATTGTCATGCCGGGCATAAGCGGCTTTGAGGTGCTGGCCGGTCTGTCGCGCCGATCGGTTAGTGACAATCTGCCTGTCATCATGATTTCGAGCGAAGATTCCGATGATATGGTTCTGCGCGCGTACGAGCTGGGCGCCTCGGACTATATCAACCGCCCGTTTGACTCCCGTGTCGTGCGCCGCCGTGTAAGCAACAC
>JAXKHW010000176.1:0-3852 GCA_036549635.1 Collinsella sp.
CGCGAGAAGCTTGGTTATATCCTGCTCTTTGAGGTTTCCGATCCGCGTCTCGACCTGGTTACTTTGACTGCGGTCGAGGTCGCGGTGGACCGTTCGTTCGCGCGTGTGTACGTGTCGTGCGATGCGAGCCGCTATGACGAGGTCATGGAGGCGCTCGCAAGCGCCAAGGGCCGTATTCGCAGCCTGTTGGCTCGCTCGCTCGATTGGCGTGTCACGCCCGAGCTCGATTTTCGCATCGATCGCTCGACCGATGAGGCCGAGCGCATCACGCGTGCGCTGGAAAACGTTCCGGCCACGCTTGCGATCGAAAAGGACGAGGACGGCTACCCCATAGCGGATGCCGCCCAGGAGGCAGCTTTAGATGACTAATTCCGCCGATCTCGCCTCGTGCGAGTCTGCAGATATTCAGCGACGCATCCTCGAGCTCATCGAGGGTGCGTCCTCCATTGCGATCTCGGGTCACACCTCTCCCGACGGCGATGCCCTGGGCTCCGTGTTGGGCCTGGGCCTTTCGCTTATGAAGGTGTTCCCCGACAAGGACATCGCCCTGCTGCTGGCAGACGACGATCCCGTTCCGCGCATCTACCGTTTTATGGAGGGCGCCGATCTGCTGGTGTCGGCATCTGCCTACACCGGCAACCCGGACCTGTTCATTTCGGTAGACGTGCCGGTCGTCGAGCGCCTCAATAATTCCGCCGAGGTGTTGCGTCGTTCGGCTCACGTGGCGTGCTTTGACCATCACCCGGCACGCGAGGAGTTTGCCGAGGTCAGCCTTAGGTGTGTCAATGCCGCTGCTTGCGCCATGATCATCGACCGCTTTTTGGCCGATTGCGGTATTACCGCAAGCGACGGCATCGCCACCTGCCTGCTGTGCGGTCTGGTCACCGACACCGGTCGTTTTCAGTATCAGAACGCCGATGCTGCAGCGTTTCATGCCGCCTCGCGTCTGGTGGCGCACGGTGCCGATCCGGCGCGCGTCGCGCTCGAGGTCTACCAGAGCATGCGTGTCGAGTTCTTGCACCTCAAGTCCATCGTCATGGGTCGCATCAAGACGGTCGCGCGCGGGCGCGTGGCATATAGCTACGCGTACGAGAGTGACCTCAAGGAATGCGGCGTCACCTCGGATGAGTGCGACGGCCTGGTCGATGTGGTGCGCTCGGTGATGGGCGTCGAGGTCTGCCTGTTCCTTAAGGGCATCGAGGGCGATACCAAGGTGCGTGGCAACCTGCGCTCCAAGGGCGACCTCGATGTGTCCGAGATTGCTGCCAACTTTGGCGGTGGCGGGCATCATGCCGCCGCCGGCTTTTCCAACAACGGAACGATTCGCGAGACGCTCGCCGTGGCACTTCCCATGCTGGCCGAGCTGGTAGGGGAGGATCCCGCTTCGGTGACCGTCGAGCTCTAACATTTTGGATGGTACATGGCTCGTCGTACGCCTTCTCAATTGAATATGCTGCTCGCCGTCGATAAGCCGGTGGGCTGTACGTCCCACGACGTGGTATCGCAGTGCCGGCGCGCCCTCCATGAGCGACGCGTCGGCCATGCCGGTACGCTCGACCCCATGGCCTCGGGTGTCATGGTGGTGGGCGTGGGCCAGGCGACCCGTCTGCTGGGCATGCTAACCCTCGATACCAAAAGTTATGTCGCCGACATTTCGTTTGGTGTCGAGACGAATACCGATGACGCGGAGGGCGAGGCCGTTCGCACGGTGCCCGTTGCCCCCGAGCTGCACGATCTCGCTTACGCCCGTAAGCAGCTAGCCGCTATGCTTGGCCCGCAGATGCAGGTGCCGCCAGCGTTTTCGGCCATCTCGGTCAATGGCGTTCGCGCCTATAAGAGCGCTCGTGAGGGTAATGCGGTCGACTTGCCTCCGCGCCCCGTCGAGGTCTATGCCGCCGACCTGATCGCCGTGAGCGGCGAGGGCGATACGTGCGTCTGGACCGTGGCGTTTTCGGTAAGCAAGGGCACCTACATTCGCGCGCTCGCTCGCGATCTTGGTCGCGCCTGCGATAGTGCTGCGCATATTTCCGCGCTGCGCCGTACGGCCTCCGGCGTGGTTTCCATTGGCGCCTGTCATGCGGTAGAGGAGCTCTCTGCCGAGTCCGCTGCCGGTTTCGCTCTGGATCCCATCGCCGCCCTTGGTGCCACGCGTGTCGATTTGCCGGGTAATCTTGCAGACGACCTGCTTTGTGGTCGCCGCATTCCCGTTGAACGCGCGCTTGCGGATTTCGATACGGCGAAGGCGCCGTTCGCGCTCGTGCTCGATGGTGGATTGAAGGCGCTTGCTCGTATCGAGGGCGGCCGCTTTGTGATGGAGCACGTCTTTCCGCAGGCGATCGGCGGTGTTCGATGATGCTGGCGCCCCACGAGCTCGCGCGTATTTTTTTCGCGGGTGAGTTGGATGAGGCCCGTATCGTTTCTGCCGATGCTTTCGATGGGTGCGAGTTCTTGGGCGCCGCGTCGATCGCCATTGGCGTGTTTGATGGCGTGCATCGTGGGCACCAAGAGCTGATCGACGCGGTTATTCGCGATGCACGTTTCCACGGCAGCAAAGCGGTCGTGGTCACCTTCGATCCTGATCCGGACGTCGTGGTGAGTTCTTCGCCCGCTCTAAAATTGATGACGACGGCCGACCGCCTGCATGCCCTGGCTCAAACCGGGGTCGATGCGGTGGTGGCCGTTCCCTTTACGCCTGCCGTGGCGGCACTCGACCATGTCGGGTTTCTGGCGTTGTTGTCGCGCGTTGTCGACATTCGCTCCATTCGTGTCGGCAGCGACTTTAGGCTCGGCCGCGGCGGCGCTTCGGGCGTTGCCGAGATGCGCGCCTGGGGTACTGAGCATGGGGTTGACGTTTACGGTCACGACTTGCTCTGTGTTAACGGGCAGACCATATGCGCCACGCGTATCCGCCATGAGCTGGGTCAGGGTCATGTGGAGCTGGCTGCCGAGCTTCTCGGCCGTCCCTATATGCTGCGCGGCGTTGTGGCGGCTGGTCGTCACGAGGGCTCCGACATGGGCTTTCCCACGGCAAACATCCAGGTGCCCGACGGCATCCAAGTGCCTGCCGATGGCGTCTATGAGGGTCTGGTGCTGGTCGACGATACCGTATGGCCTGCTGCCGTCAACGTCGGCCTGCCGCCGACCTATGCCGATGATGCCGCCTCGGCGCATCTCGAGGCTAACCTGATCGGCTATACGGGCGACCTGTATGGCGCTTCCGTGTCGCTGGCGTTTACGCGCTGGCTGCGTTCGTCTCGCGTGTTCGATTCCCTCGACGAGTTGATCGCGACCGTCGAGGGTAATATCGACGATATCCGTCATAACTTGGGTGAGCAGGGGGTGAGTATCCGTGATTAGCGATGAGGAAAAAGATCAGGTACGCGCGGCGTCGGACCTGGTTGCCATCGTGCAGGAAACGGTTGAGCTCAAGCCCCGCGGCCATGAGTTTTGGGGCTGCTGCCCGTTTCATGGCGAAAAGACCCCATCGTTTCACATTATCCCTGCTACGCAGGTGTGGCACTGCTTTGGTTGCGGCGAGGGCGGCGACGTCTTTACCTATATCATGAAGCGCGAGAACCTGAGTTTTCCCGAGTCGATCCGCTATTTGGCTGATCGTGCGGGCATTGAACTGCACGATACCGGTGCGCAACGCGATCGCGGCACCAAGCGTGCTCGCATCTATGACCTGTGCGCCGAGACGGCTCAGTTCTACCACACCATGCTCATGCGCGGTAAGGACAGCCGTCCGCGCGAGTACTTTGCCAGTCGTGGCATGGGCGGAGATGTCTGTCGCCGCTACTGCCTGGGCTTTGCGCCGGGTCGCAACGCGCTGGTGTCGCATCTGTCGCAGGC
>JAXKHW010000177.1:0-2190 GCA_036549635.1 Collinsella sp.
GTCGAAAACCTCGAGGTCGACGGTATCATCGTCGGCCTCCCAGAGCCACACAATCATGTCGGTAAGCTGCTCACCGTTGACCGTGAGCACGCGCATGCCCGACTCGATACCCACATCCCACGCGGGCGATTCGGGACGCACGTTCTTTACGAGCGCGCCTTCACCCGGCTCGGGGTCGCGGCTGCGCCCGTAATCGGCCACCTCGGCGGCGTATGCGGGTACGGTCTGGTCCATGACTAGCGGCAAAGCTCCTTGATGCGCTCAACGGCGCGCTCGATGTGTTCTTGCGGGGTGGAGGCTCCGGCGGTGATGCCGATGTGGCGTACGTTGGCAAACCATGCGGCCTGTAGCTCGGAAGCTTCCTCGATGTGATACGTGCGCTCGCAGGCGTCTGCGCAAATCTGCGCCAGGCGGCGGGTGTTGCCCGAGTTCTTGCCGCCCACCACGACCATGCAATCACAGCGGTTGGCAAGTGATGCGGCTGCCTGCTGGCGCTCGCTCGTAGCGGCGCAGATGGTGTTGATCACGCGCAGCTCCTGCACGCGCGGGATGATGGCAGCCACGACCTCGGCGAGGTTCTGCGCGGTCTGGGTGGTCTGCACGACGAGGCCCACCTTGCCCTTGAGCGGCAGCGCGTCCGCATCGGCAGCGCAGCTCACGACCTGCGCGTCACCACCAGTGTGGCCCAGGATGCCCTCCACCTCGGGATGGCCCGGCTCGCCCACGACGAGTACGCGATAGCCCTCGCGCACCAGCCGCTCGGCGGCCACGTGGACCTTCTTGACGTAAGGGCAGGTGGCGTCGACGACGTTAAGGCCGCGCTTGCGGGCAGCATCGATCACCTGTGACACCACACCGTGGGCGCGGATGATCACGGTACCCGATGCTGCGTCGTCCAGGGTCTCGGCCAGGCCAACGCCTGCCTCAGCAAGCTCGCGCACCACGATGGGGTTATGGATGAGCGGACCCAAGGTATGGACCTGTGTGCTCTCCCATGCCTGCGGCGCGGCGGCCAGCGCCATGTCGAGCGCGCGCTGTACGCCGTAGCAAGTGCCGGCGTGGGCTGCAATCTCGATGGTGGGCGCGCCGTCCTGGTCGGACGCAGTCGCGGCAGTGTTCGTCACGTTTTCACTCATGGCTAGAACCTGCCCGGATGCTCGGCGCACAGCTCGTCTCGCATAGCGTAGACGCGGTTCATGGCCTCGGACTCAAACCATTCCAGGCGCTCCGTGCGTTTAAGCCCGGTCGGTGCGTCGGAAAGCGAGACGGCCTTGCCGGCGCGGATCCAGCATTTCTTGGGACGCATGATCTTTTTGCCCGCGGGCGTGATGTCGGACCAGCCGCAAATGGCGAGCGGGTTCACAGGTGCCTTGCCCATCTGAGCGATGAGCGCAAAACCGCCGTGGACCTCGGGCTTGATCTCGCGCGAGCGGATGCGCGTGCCCTCGGGGAAGATCAGAACGTCCTCGCCGCGCTGCAGCGCATGCTGGGCGGCGCGCAAGCACTTCATATCGGCAGTACCACGCTCCACGGGGATGCCGCCAACGCGGCTAAAGGCCCAGCGCACAATCTTGCTCTTGGCGAACTCGGACTTAAAAATGGGGCGAATGCGGCGGCCCCCAAAGAACAGCGCCGTCTCCACGGCCAGGAGCTCGGCCATCGAGGTGTGGTTGCAGATGACCACGCTGCCGCGGCCTTCCTGGCGCTCAAACAGAAGATTGGCGTCCTCAACCTTCCAGCGCCACATGAGCTTGGAGAAAGCCCAAAGGATGGCCATGACTACGACTACGGTGCCGCGGATGAGCGCCGGGAACTCTGCATAAGGAGCGTTGTAATAATCCTCGGGCGTCTGATTAAACAGGCGCATGGGCTACCTCCTTTGGGTGATGAGGTCCTCGATAATGCGGACGACCTCGTCGATGGTGTGGGCGGTGGAGTCGACGTGCACGGCGTCCTCGGCGGGCACGAGCGGGGCGACCTCGCGGCTGCTGTCGAGCTTGTCGCGCTGCTTAAGGGCGTCGAGGGTCTCGTCGACCTCGGCTTCGAGCTGCTCGCTGGTGAGCGGCTGCGCCTCGTTCTGGTGGCGCTGCAGCACGCGGCGACGGGCGCGCTCGCGCGGGTCGGCGGTCAGAAAGACCTTGACCTGCGCGTTGGGGAACACGACGGTGCCGATGTCGCGACCCTCGGCGA
>JAXKHW010000178.1:0-2374 GCA_036549635.1 Collinsella sp.
ACCGCGTGGTGGTCGTAGGCGAGCCGGGTCACCCCGAGGTCGAGGGCATTCTGGGCCACGCCGGCAATGATGCGCAGGTCGTGAGCTGTGCCGCCGACGTCGATGCCCTGTCGCTCAAGGGCAAGGTGGGCCTCGTTGTGCAGACCACTCAGACCGCGCAGAATCTCGCCGAAGTCGTGGCCGCTATCACCACGCGCGTGCAGGAGCTGCGTGTGATAAACACCATCTGCGCCGCCACGAGTGAGCGTCAACAGGCAGCAGCCACACTTGCCAACCGCTGCGACTGCATGGTCGTGGTGGGCGGCAAGAACTCGGGCAACACCCGCCGCCTGGCGCAGATTTGCGCAGACGCCTGCGAGCGCACGTATCACATCGAGGAAGCTTCCGAGCTCCAGGCCGCGTGGTTTACCGACGCTCACCACATCGGCATCACTGCCGGAGCCTCCACCCCACAAGAACACATCGAACGCGCCGTCACGCGCATCAAGGAGCTTTGCCGCTAATCATGGACCAGACCGTACCCGCATACGCCGCCGAGGTGGCCGATTACGGGCGCAGCCGCGACCCCGAGCCGGGTGAGGGCGCGCTCGTTAAGAACGTGCGTCCCGAATCGCCCGCATGGGATGTGGGCATCGAGCCGGGCATGCGCGTGCTCACGGTCAATGGCGAGCAGCTCACCGACATGATTGTGTGGCTCTGGGAGGCCGACGATGATACCGTCGACCTCGAGGTTTTCGACCCGCGCGACAACACCGTCACCCCCGTCGAGCTCGACCGCTTCCCGGGAGAGGACTGGGGCCTTGAGTTCGATGGCCCCATCTTCGATGGCATGCGCACCTGCGTGAACGCCTGCGTGTTCTGCTTTATGACGATGCTCCCCAAGGGCGGCCGCTCAACGCTCTACATTCGCGACGATGACTATCGCCTGAGCTTTTTACAGGGCAACTTTGTCACGCTCACGAACCTCACCGACGAAGATGTTCAAAACGTCATCCAACGCAACATGAGCCCCATGAACGTGTCGGTCCACGCCGTAAGCCCCGACGTCCGCCGCCGTATGATGGGCCGCAACGCCCAGCGCGGCATGGATGTGCTCGAGGCCATCATGGCCGCCGGTATCGAGATTCACGCGCAGATCGTGTTGTGCCCCGGCATGAACGACGGCGAGGAGCTGGAAAAGACCCTGCGCTTTTGTGAGGAGCACGAGCAAATCACAAGCCTGGGCATTGTGCCGCTCGGTTTTACCAAGCATCAGAACCGCTTTAGCTGGTCATACAGCGACAAGCCCGAACTGGCGCGCGAGACCATTGCCATGATCCGTCCCTACCAGGACCGCGCCTTCGAGCGTTTTGGCCGCCACACCTTCCAGATGAGCGACGAGTTCTACCTGGACGCCGGCATCGATCCGCCCGAGGCGGACTTTTACGACGGCTATCCGCAGTACTACGACGGTATCGGCATGATCCGCTCGTATCTGGACGAGACCGACGACGTGATGGCTACCGATGCCGAGCGACTGGCCCTCGTCCGCGAGGCCATCGCCGCTCGCAGCCAGCACCTGCTGTGCCTCTCGGGCGCCAGCGCACGCGACACCGTGGCACGTTTCGTGGAATCGCCGCAGGGGCTCGCCGGCACCGTCACGGCCATCAAGAATCGCTACTTTGGCGGCAACGTGGACGTGACCGGCCTCATCGTCGCCTGCGACATTCTGGAACAGCTGCCGCAGGACCTGTCGGGGGTTATGCTCTTTGTGCCTAAGCTCATGTTCAACGCTGACGGCATGACGCTTGACGAGTATCATCGTGACGATTTACTCGCAAGCCTTACCAGTCGCGGCGCCGAGGTTCATGTGGTGTCGACCATGCCGCATGAGCTGCTCGATACCCTGGAGCACATCCTTGGCATTGTGCCTGCCGACTCTACTAATTCCGCTGACCCTACCCATTAAAGGAGAGCAGATGAAACCTATCGTCGCCGTCGTCGGACGCCCCAACGTGGGCAAGTCCACGCTCGTTAACCGCCTGGCCCAGACCTCGGACGCCATCGTCCATGAGTCCCGCGGCGTCACGCGCGACCGCTCGTATCACACGGCCGATTGGAACGGCCGCGAGTTCACCATCGTCGACACGGGCGGTATCGAGCCGCTCAAGAGCGACGACGTCTTTGCCACGTCCATCCGCGACCAGGCCCTCGCCGCCGCCGAGGAAGCCGCCGTCATCCTGTTTGTGGTCGACGGCCGCACCGGCGTCACCGAGGAGGACGAGTCGGTCGCTCGCATGCTCAAGCGCTGCGACAAGCCGGTCTTTCTGCTGGTGAACAAGCTCGACAACCCCGATCGCGAGAACGACAGCATCTGGGAGTTCTATTCGCTCGG
>JAXKHW010000179.1:0-7228 GCA_036549635.1 Collinsella sp.
CATAAACCCGGGATAGCGCTTTTTGATATCCAGAACGAGCGACATGGCCTATCGACCTCCCTGCAAAGCGGCATCATCGCGCATAAGCTCGGCCAACGCCTCGCGATCGATACGCAGCGCATCGCCGCCGACTGGGTCGAGCGAATCGGCCTGGCCGCCCAGCGGCTTGTCCTGCTTGCGCTCCGCGCGGGACAGGCCGTGCTCGCGGTACTTTTGCGAATGCGCAGTGTACATATTGATGAATAGGATGACCAGGAAGCTGAACGCAATTACGACCACGACCCAAAAGAGGGCCACCGACGTGTTGCCGCCCATCCATTCAAAGTAGATGGCAATAGGGATGGTCTGGGTAATGCCGGCGTAGTTGCCCGCAAAGAACAGCGTGCAACCAAACTCTCCCATGGCGCGGGCAAAGGCGAGGACCGTACCGGCGGCAATAGAAGGCCACCCAAGGGGCATCATAAGCTTGATGAAGATGCGACGCTCGGACCAGCCCAGCGTGCGCGCCGCATCGAGCATCTGCGTGTCGAGGCTCTCAAAGGCACCGAGCGCCGTACGGTAGACCAGGGGAAACGACACCACCACGGCAGAGATCACCGCCGCCGGCCACGTAAAGACAATCGAGATACCGTGCGCGATAAGCCACCGGCCCACCCCAGTCGAGCGGCCAAACAGCATGAGGAGCAAAAAGCCGCAGACCGTGGGCGGCAGCACCATAGGAATCGTAAAGACCGAATCGAGCAGGCCCTTGATGCGACTCGAGGTACCCATAGTCTTCCACGCGGCGAACAGGCCCAGCGCAAAGGAGATCAGCAGGGCAAGGCCGCACGTTTTAATGGACACCCAAAACGGGCGATAGTCGATGTCGCCAAAAAACGTCTGGGCGCACTCCGCCAGCGAAGGTGGCTCCGTCGTCGAGACGCTCGCATACGGCACTAAGGCGGCGTTGTCGCTCCACAGGGCTCCGCCACCCAGATCAAGCTCGGCGTTCGCGGCCTCGGCGGCATTCACCACCGTGTAGCAATCGCCGTCTTCGCCCTTCACCTTAAACTGATAGCGATAATCGCCCTGCACAAGTTTGTTGTCCGAGGTAAACACCCACTCAAGCCTGGAGTCCTCCAGCAGCGCTCCGCCCATGGAGTGAGACTTATCGAGCCCCGTGAGCATCTTCTTAAGCGCCTTTTGGTCAGAGGCGTTTGTAATGTCGAGCCCCGCGTCCTTAGCGGCGTGTGCATCAACCCACACCACGATGTTCGAAGGCGTCGTCACCGTCACAAGCGTCGTCTTTTTGTAGATGGGAAATCGATAGCCCTCGGGCTGACCTGCAAACGAGCGTGCCGTGCCCTTGGCATTGCGCTCAAACGCGTTGAGGCCAAACTCGACGCCATCGATAAGCGCGGAGTCCTCGGTCGCCTGGCACCCATCGGCGGTGGTAAAGAGAGCCTCGGCACAGGCAGCCCCAGGCAGCGAGGTAAACGCAAAGAGAACCGCTGCCAGCGCGGCGAGCAGGCGAATCGTTTTCCTTGACACGGGCGACTCCTCAAACACAGGGCAACGGCGCGCAGGCACGCCGGTTCAATCAAAAAGGACAGGCGATCGCAAGAACGCCCGCCCTCAAGAATATCGTTATACAGTGCCCTTTCGCACTACTCGGAAAGCTCAAAGCCGTACTTGGCCCAAATCTTCTGGGCTTTCTTGTTGGTCAGGCAGAAGTCGATGAACGCCTTGGCCTCGTCGGCATGCTCGGAGCTATCGGCGACAGCGCCGGGATACACGATGGGCTTGTGCGAGTCCTCGGGGCACACGAAGGCCTCCTCGATGCCGTCGTAGCGGAAGATATCGGAGCTGTAGACAAAACCCGCCACGCAGTCGCCTGTAGAGACGTAAGACGCAGCGGTGCCGACCTTGTCGGCCAGGGCTACCTTGTCGGCGAGCTCGGGCGCGTACTCGCCGTCGTCGCCCTCGGTACCGGTATAGAGGCCCACGGAAGCCAGCGCCTGGTTGGCGTACTTGCCGGCGGGGACGGTCTTGGCGTCGCCGATGGCAATCTTACCGTCCAGATTCGCGACGTCGGCGATGGCCTCGACCTTAGTATCGGAGCCCTCGGCGCGAATGATCACGAGGTCGTTGACGAACATGTCCTCACGCGTGTCGGCATCGACGAGCTCGGCGGCTTCGGCGTCGTCCATGGTGCCCTTGGAGGCCGTGATGAGCACGTCGACGGCGGCACCGGCGCGCATCTGCTCGACAAGGTCGCCAGACGCCTTAAACTGCGTGTCGGCAAACGTGGTGCCGGTCTGCTCGGTGTAGAGCTCCTGAACCTCGGGCAGAGCTTTCTCGAGCGAGTTAGCGGCAAAGACCTGCAGCTCGACAGCCTTCTTCTTAGAGGAAGACTTGACGGAGCCGGCATCGGAACCAGCGGGCTCGGACGTCTTGTTGCCCGAGCAGCCGGCAAGGCCAAGGCCGGCGGCAGAGGCAGCAGAAAGCGAGACAAAACCGCGGCGTGAAACCATATCGAACATATTCAACCCTTTCGAACGCTATGCCCGGGCACCCCGCCGCAGGCTTTATTCTGTTACTAGATTATACTTCCGCGCGAATAATGATAATGAGAAATTATTCTCGCTAGAGAATATAGTTTCGAGTTGCCGTGCACCTCGGCGTCGCTTCGGCGGAAAACAAAGGCGGAGCAGCCGTTCAGGTCGCCCCGCCGCAGGTAAACCGCTTATTTGGTATGTCCGCCGCCCGCCGTCATTTGGGCCGCATGCTCCAGCTGATCGCTCACGGCCTCCCAGCTTTCGCGGGCCGCTTTCGTGGATCCCGGAAAGTTGATGACAAGCGTATGCCCACGCTGCATGCACACGGCGCGCGAGAGCATAGCGCGGCGCGTCTTGGTCATGGAGTACGCGCGGATTGCCTCTGCAATACCCGGCACATCGCGGTCGCAGACGGCACGCGTCGCCTCGGGCGTCACGTCGCGCATCGAAAGTCCCGTGCCGCCACAGGTGAGCACGACATTGGCGTGGCACTCATCGGCAGCTTCCACAATGGCATCACCGATCTCGCTGGCGTCGTCGCGCACGACCACATGTGAGACGACCGTCCAGCCCTGCGCCTCGATAAGTTCCTCGAGTGCGGCTCCAGCCTCGTCCTGAGCAAGATCGCGCGTATCCGAGCACGTCACGATCGAAATCTTCAACTCCATAGTCTTCCTCCTACAACACCGTGCCCTCGGGCAGGTCGACACGCACGACATCCACGACGTCGCCCGCCTTGAGCTCGCACGGTCCTTCGTCAATACGCAGCAGGCAGTTGGACCGCTGCATCGTGCCGAGCAGCGCCGAATTCTGCGTCTTGGCCTCGGTCACCAACAGCTCACTGGTCTCGGGGTCGCGCAAAACCGTGGCGCGATCGAAGAAGCGTCGGTCCTGGCGCTTTTTCACGCCGTGCGTGAGCGTCGCCTGCTGCACGGGACGCACGCCCTCGGCAAAGCCGCGCATCTTGCGAATCGCCGGACGGGCAAGCATCTCAAAGCCCACATACGCCGCGGCCGGATTGCCTGAAAGCCCTAGGTAGGGCTTGCCCCCGAGTAAGCCAAACGTGATGGCCTTGCCCGGACGCATCGAGATGCGATCGAACAGCACCACGCCCTCGCGCCGGACGAGCGCCGTCACGTAGTCGTAATCTCCCGCCGAGGCGCCGCCGCTCGTAATGACAAAATCGCACTCTCGCGTGGCGCGATGCACCAGCTCGCCGATCGCCCGCTCATCGTCGGGCGCAATACCGTAGAACACGGGCTCGGCGCCGGCATCGAGCGCCTCGGCCATCAGCGCCGAGGAGTTGGAATCGCGAATCTGACCGCGCGCCGGTACCTTACTCGGTGCGACCAGTTCCGTGCCCAGCGAGATGATGCCCACACGTGGGACAGCGTGCACCTTCACGCTCGCGTATCCGGCGCTTGCCAGCAAGCCGGCGCCCGCCGGAGTCACAACCTCGCCAGCACGCATCACGACTTCGCCGGCATGGGCCTCCTCGGCGGCAGAGCGAACGTTCTCCCCCACCTTGGCCGGCGCCGAAAACCTCACACGCGAGCCCTCGTTGCCGTCACCGTCGAGCACATCGACGATCTCGTACTTCACCACGGCATCGGCACCCTCGGGCACCGGCGCGCCCGTCATGATGCGGACCGTCTCGCCCGCGCCGATTGCGTCCCCAAACACATGACCCGCGGCCTCATGTCCGATAACATCGAGCGTCACCGGCGCCTCGCCAGATGCCTGCGCCAAGTCCGCCGAGCGCACGGCATATCCGTCCATAGCGCTGTTGGCAAACGGCGAGATGTCGATATCGGCCACCGCGTCCTCGGCCAAGGGAAAACCAGCCGCCTGCCACACGGGAATCTCGATGAGATCCGTCGGAGCAACGTGCGACAAAACAATCGACTGCGCATCCTCCAACGGTATGAGTTTCTCTGCCATATGCACCTCTTAATGCCACGGCGCACAACAGGGGCGCCAATTCTTTATGCTTGTCTCAGTATAATCCCCCGACGCACGACCGCGACTCGGCCTGTACCCGCAAATACACCTGTCGGTTGCAGGCCGCGAAACAGAATGGAAACCAACCCACCGGCTCGTCGCGTTTACCGCGTTTTATAATTGCTTGCGTTGCAACCTAAAAGAGGAACGTATGGCTCATAACGACAAACCCGAAAGCGCAAACAAAGCGCAGGATCATTTCCAGCCGCTCGACGACGGCGGTTTTTTCTCCCTTAATGACGTCATCACGGCAGGCAGGCATCAACTTACCCGCTCCGAGCATCTCTTGGCTGCCGACACGCGCCGCAACGCCCGCAACCTACTAGCGAGCACTAAGTTGCTCGTACTCGTCGTCACCGTCTCGCTCGCCATGGGCGTTGCCGCTTGGGCGTTTTTGGCCTCATTAAATATCGCGACCGACTATCGCGAGCACCATGCGTGGATTTACGCGCTGCTTCCCGTTGTGGGCGTTGCCACCGCATGGGTGTACAAAAACCACGGTCTCGCCGCCAAGCGTGGCAACAACCTGGTCATCGACTCCGCTCTGGGCACACGCCTCATCCATATGCGCATGGCCATCCTCACCTTCGTCTGCTCCACGCTCACGCACCTCACCGGCGGCTCGGCCGGTCGCGAGGGAGCTGCGGTGCAGATTGGCGGCACCATCGCCAGCAACATCTCGAGCCTCGCCCACCTCAAAAAGCATGACCACCACGACCTCATGCTCGCCGGCATCTCGTCGGCCTTTGGCGCCGTATTCGGCTCACCCCTTGCCGGGGCTTTCTTTGGCATGGAGATGTGCTTTATCGGCAAGATCGACTACACCGCGGGCATCTACTGCCTGTTCGCCTCGTTTACCGGCTACTTTACATCACTCGCCCTGGGTACCGAGTACGAAGCAAATGTCATCGCCAGCGTTCCCGCTATGACGCCCAAAACGGTCGTCATCGTCGTTATCAGCGCCATTATCTTCGGTCTGACGGCACGCCTCTTTGCCTGGTCGGTTCGAACCGTCAAGAGCCTGTACGGTCGCTTTATCACCAATTACCTCGTTCGCGCACTCATGGGCGCACTCGTGGTTTTGGCCGCCTATGCCCTCCTCGACGCCTGGAACTACGCCGGCCTTTCCACGTGGCTTTCCGGAGCCGGATTTGCCGGCAACACCACCCTGGCGGACGCAGCCATCAAGTTGGTCGTCACAGCGCTCACCCTGGGCGCCGGCTTCCAAGGCGGCGAGGTCACGCCCCTGTTTGGTATCGGTGCGGCGCTCGGCGGCTGGATCGGTTGCCTCGTCGGAATCGATCCCAGCTTTCTGGCAGCGCTGGGCATGCTCGGCGTGTTCTGCGCCGGCCTTAACGTGCCCATCACCACCTGCATGATGGCCATCGACCTGTTCCACGGCACGGCAGCCGGGTTCTTTGTCATCGTGGCCTTTATCAGCTACCTAACCGGCGGACACCGCGGCGTGTACCCCGCCCAGCGCATCATCTCGCCCAAGCGCCGTTCGCTTATTGTGGATGAGGGCGGTACGGTAGCGGATGCTATCGAGCGCCACAACGACCTGATAGAGTAGACGTAAGTATTCGACGTGCAGCCACAATCGGGGGCAATTCGACCTGAGCGCGACCGCACCGTCACGTCATACGCCGGGAGTCGCCCCATGCACGCAACTGATTTGGCCGCACGCTCATCATCGCCAACCCAGCCGCCCAGTCGGGTGCGGCGCGCGAAGTTGCCGAGCGCCTGCAACGCTTTTTGGATATGACCGCGCGCGCATCCCAGTTTGACTTGGTGCTAACCGAGCGCATGGGACACGCCAAGGAGCTGGCCGCTCAGGCTCAGGGCTATCGCACCGTTATCGCCCTTGGCGGCGACGGCGTGATTCACGAGGTCGTCAACGGGCTTATGACGCAAAAGGAGGACGCCCGCCCCACTCTTGCCGTCCTGCCCGTTGGCTCCGGCAACGATTTTGCCCAAACGCTCGGCATCGACGATTTCTCCGGCAAGGATTTTGGCGCACTGCTCACCTGTGAGCTGCAGCGTCAGGACATCGGGCGAATTCGCTCATGGAACCCCGCAAGCGGCAGCGGCGAGGCTACCGTTGAGTACTACGACCAGACACTTTCGGTCGGCATCGATGCCGCCATCGGCCTTGGCACCACCGAGCTACGCAAAAAGACCGGCTTGACGGGCGCTCCGCTCTACACTCTCTCGGGACTTGAGCAGTTTGGTCTACGCTATCGCAACTACCCCATGACAGTCAGCTTTGACGGGACGCCCGCCGAGCGCGTGAGGACGATCATCATGGCGATTCAGCTGGGTCCTACCTATGGCTCGGGCTATCGCATCTGCCCCGATGCCGACCCCTGCGAC
The DNA here is from genome assembly GCA_036549635.1 of Collinsella sp. Classification (GTDB taxonomy): domain Bacteria; phylum Actinomycetota; class Coriobacteriia; order Coriobacteriales; family Coriobacteriaceae; genus Collinsella. The sequence goes on from JAXKHW010000179.1 coordinate 6,912, forward strand.
GGCATACTCGACGTCTGCTACGCCTGCGGCCCCGTCCCTCGCACGGTTGCCCTGCCTATGTTTCTTTCGGCCAAGGACGGCCACCATACCAAGTTGCCGCCGGTTCGCATGCGCCGCTGCCACCATGTCGAGCTCACCTTTGAGGAGCCCAACTATCCCATCCAGGCCGACGGGGAGCCCGTTGTCGCCTCGCGCATCAAGGTTGACATCCTCGCCGGCGCCCTCCACGTCTGGCGCCCCACCCGCTAGCTGCCCTAAGTTGCGGTGAAATAGGGACTGTTTATGCAGCTAAAGCCGCAAAACAGTCCCTATTTCAC
>JAXKHW010000180.1:0-3316 GCA_036549635.1 Collinsella sp.
CCTTAAGACGCTCAACGTTGGCAGCGACCTCTATCCACCGTTTGTGTATACCGACGAGTACGGCGATATCGTTGGCCTGGATGTCGAGATATTGACCGAGGCTTTGGCCCGCATTGGTTACAAGCCAAAGTACCAGCTGATCGATTGGGAAAAGAAGAAAGAGCTGCTGGCGAGCGGCGAACTCGATTGTGTCATGGGCAGCTTTAGCATGACGGGTCGCGAAAACGAGTATCGTTGGGCCGGCCCGTACCTTGCGAGCCGCCAGGCGGTCGCGGTCGATCCCCAGAGCGATATCTACACGCTTGCCGATCTTGAGGATAAGGTCGTGGCGGTCCAGTCCACCACCAAGCCCGAGGACATTTTGCTCAATCGTACAAATGAAAACGTTCCGCAGATCAAGGAGCTCTACTGCTTTTCGGACCGCTCATACCTGAACCCGGCACTCGTCGAGGGTCTGGTCGACGCCATCGCCGCGCATGAGTCCTCGCTGCTCACCTACGAAAAAGACTATGGCGTAACGTATCGCATTTTGGATGAGCCGCTGCTAGAGGTTGGTTTGGGCACCGCTTTCGATATCAACGATACGCGCGGCATCGACGTTAGGCTCACCCGTGCCTACCAGGAAATGCTTGCCGATGGCACCATGGAACGTCTGGTGTCAAAGTACTTTGATGACCCTTCGCCATTTTTGAATATGGAGGGCCTGTCATGATCGATGCGCCCGACCACGCCGCTCAGGAGTGGGGCAATCGTTCGGCAGGGGCATGGCTTCTTGTCGCTCTGCTGGGGATAGCGCTCTCGGTTGTTGCCGGCATGATGAGCTACGGTTACACAACGGCCCAAGCCGAGCAGCGCTTTGCCGACGTTGTCGATTACGTGGCGACGCAGAGCCTTTCCTACGATGCATTCAACAGCGCCTATGCGACCAAAAACCTGATTCGCGTTATGGAGATTGCCGGAGAGGCGGCTCGCGATATGGAGCGCGACGGTTTGGTGGATATCGCCATGCTGGAGCAATATGCCGACCAGTTCAACGTGAGCGCGCTGATCGTGACGGACGCATCGGGCAATTTGGTGTCCGAGTCCTCGACGGGCGATGTGGGCTACGATTCGCTCGCTACGTATCTCAAGGAAGCGCCCGTGCTGGAGGTGGCAACTCATCCGCTTAAGTCCTATACCGCCCGCATCACGCTTTCGGATGATTCGGTTGCAGACATTGGTTGCGTGACCCGGCGGGATGGCGAGGGCATCGTTATCGCGGTAAGGCATCAGAGCGCGAAGGCGGTTGCAAGCAATACGCTCAAACTGCAGAGCTTGCTTGATGGCTATGAAACCATCGATAGCGGCAATATCGTGATCGAAAGCGACGGCAAAGTCGTTGCGACCAATGCCGTTGAACCTACCGTATTGGGCGTATTCGATCTGCCTACGACGGACGTCTTCATTGTCGACGGTATTAAGGATCGATGCCTGGCTGGTAAGGTCAGATTGGTTAACGCCGACGGCGAGTGGTATTTGGGCACATTTGGAAAAGCGCACAAATTCTATGTGTACACCTATGCCTCGGCGCAGCGCTACTTTGAGGTTGTCGCGGCTGTTGCTGCCGGCGTGCTGGCGCTCTACAGCGGTGTTGTAGCCGTTGTCGTGATGGTGCGTCGCCGCGCTGATCGTCGACGTTTGACGGACTTGCTGCAGCAGGAGCGCGACTATGGCGACAAGCTGGCAAAGGCAGCGCGTGAGGCCTCGTCTGCCAACTCTGCAAAGACGGAGTTTTTGCGCCGCATGAGCCACGATCTGCGCACGCCCATCAACGGCATTCGCGGCATGGTCGAGGTCGGCGATGCCAATGCGGACGATCTGCAAAAGCAGACCGAGTGCCGCTCAAAGATCTGGACGGCATCGGGACTGCTGCTCGACCTTGCCAACGAGGCCCTGGATATGAGTCGCTTGGAGAGCGGGCAGGTCGATCTGGAGCTTGTTCCCACAAACTTAGCGACCCTCAACCACGAGGTGCGCGATATTCTGGAGCGCCAGGCCGAGGAGCGTCTGGTGACAATTATCTGCGACCAGCAGACGCTTAATCATCCCTATGCGCGGGTGAGCGTGACGCACCTCAAGCGCTTGTTGCTCAATATTGCCGGTAATGCCGTCAAGTACAACCGCCAGGGCGGATATGTTCGCCTGGTGTGCCGCGAGGTGGAGCCAGCGGATGGCGTCCCCGTCTATGAATACACGATCGCCGACAACGGTATTGGCATGAGCGAGGAGTTCCAACAGCACCTCTACGAGCCGTTTTGCCGCGAGGAGCAGCAGGTGGAAGGCGCTTCATCGGGAACTGGCCTGGGCGCGCCTATCGCAAAACAGCTGGTGGAGCTTATGGACGGAACCATGAGCTTTACGAGCGTCTTGGGGCAGGGGACGACGTTTACCATCCGCCTGCCGTTCGAGAAATGCAAGCGCTCCGAGATTCCTCAGGCAGTTCGCGCGGATGCGGGCGATGGCGATGCGCTCCAGGGCTTGCGCGTTTTGCTCGTAGAGGATAACGATCTGAATGCCGAGATCGCGCAGTTTACGCTCAGCCGTGCCGGTGCCGTCGTGACGCATGCTAAGGATGGCGAGTCTGCCGTTGAGGCGTTTGCCGCGAGCGCACCGCACGAGTACGACGTGGTGTTGATGGACATCATGATGCCTGGCATCGATGGCCTTGAGGCCACGCGTCAGATTCGAGCGCTCGATCGTGAGGATGCCGCGACCACGCCGATTATCGCCGTGAGTGCCAATGCCTTTGCCGACGACCGCAGACTTTCGCGCGAGACGGGCATGGACGCGCACCTGAGTAAACCCGTGAGCTCGCAGGAGCTCGTTGAGGCGCTTGCGCACATAGCCGCCGACGCTTCATAAGCATATGGCCCGGTTCCAAGGTGGGTTGGAACCGGGCCATATTGCTATTTGCGAGACCTGCTGAGGGGCTTACTTTTCCTGAATTTGCTTGCCGCAAAGATGCTCAATCGTAATCTCGTAGAGCTGGACGCCCTTAATGTCTTTGGCGATTTCCTCTTCGACTTCCTCGGCAGAAGGGTAGTACTTAAGGGCGAGCTGGCGGACTTTGTCTTCGATAAACGCGGGGGTGTCATTCGCCAGGCGACAACGGCCAAAGACGACGGTGCTCATAACGTAGGGAGCCCAGTCGCCGTCCTGGTACCACTCGTTTCCGTAAACGGTAAAGCAGACCTTGTCATCGCGCTTGAGTGCGTCGACCTTGTGGCCAGCCTTGGCGCCATGGAAATAAATCTTGTCGTGCTCGGCGTCAAAGAAG
>JAXKHW010000181.1:0-8645 GCA_036549635.1 Collinsella sp.
GCATTAGGTTGATCGCGAGTTCCGCACGAGCCGGAGAGCACTTAATGTGCTCTCCGTGCGAGCAGGACTGTCCGAGCAGGCAACCTAATGCCTTTCGGGCAGCCACGGACCAACTTACTTCAAACCACCGTTACGACAGCGCAATACCGCCGAGCCAGCCCCAACGCACGCCAGAGCCAGTGCCATAGAAGCTAATAAACGAATCAAGCGACTTAGACGTAATGGCGCCCTCATTGCTCATGACGATGCCGCCGCCAACATAGATGCCCACGTGGCCATAGATCAGACCCGGCATGCCGGTGCCGCTATGCGATGAGTCGGCCACGATCATGCCCACCTGCAGCGCCGAGCGGTCGGAGCTATAGCACCAGGCGTTAAACATGTCGCACGCATTGCCGCCAAAGTAGCCAACGCCGGCGTTACGGAAGACATTGGTAACCCACGCCGCGCACCAGTTCTGGCCCGGCGAAGGCGTGGAGTAGCACGCGTTGACGACGGCCTGTTGCTTGCCCGAGCCGGCATTCTGCTGCGGAGTTCCGGGCGCATACGATCCGCCACCCGAGCTCGAACCACCCGAGTAGGAATTGTTCTTGTTCGCGGCAGCCGCGGCAGCGGCAGCCTTCCTAGCGGCCTCCTCAGCCTGGGCGGCAGCGAGGATCTCGGAATCGCGCTGAGCCATGAGCTCCTTGACGTCGTCGGAAAGACCGTTCAGCACGGTCTGGACTTCTTGCTGCTTGGCCTGCATATCCTGCATCTGAGCCGTCTGCTGGTCCTTGAGTTTCTCCAGGTCGGCCTTTTGTGCTTCGAGCTCGGTCTTCTGTGCGTCGAGCTCAGCCTGAATCGTCTGGATATCCTCGATGGCATCGCGGTCGCTCTTGTTGATCTTCTCAACGTAATGCGCGTTGGCGACGAGTTCCTCAAACGAGCCAGAGGCCAGCAGCAGCGACAGGATGTTCGTGCCGCCGGACTTGTAGCTGGCGGCCACGCGATCGGAAAGGTCGTTGCGCTTCTTCTTGAGCTCGGCCTTCTTTTCATCGATCTGGGCCTGCGTGTCGTCAATCTTGCCCTGGACATTCTCGATGTCGTTGAGGGTCTGGGCATTCTTGTTGGCCAGCGCCGCATACTCATTTGCGATGCTGTCGAGCTGGGCCTGAACCTCGTCGAGCTGGGCCTGGGCGGCATTCAGTTTATCGGTGGTTTCTTTGGAAGCCTCCGCCGCATGGGCGCGAGCGGGCAGGCCAAAAAGAACTGCCGCAGAAGCGGCGCCGAACAGGGCCTTGAGGGCAGTGCGGCGCGAGAGCTCCTGGGAAAGGATAGAATCGCTGTTTGGTGACATATGTACTCCGTTACATGCTTATTTATATGTCGCTCAACTCATACATATTAGCGTACATATGGCGCGTCCCAACGATTTCCACGAACGGCAGGAAACTACAAGGTCAGCGGCTCGTAAGCAAATGCCAAAGATCAGGTTATGCGTACGCAAGCTCTTCTGATGAGTACGTTAGCACAATCCTCTGCTTTTCCTACAGCGCACGATTTGGGCGTCCCTGCCTGCGCTATACTCCCGTGAAGAAGTGTTCCTGATTCGATAGGAGACTACATGTCCAAAGCACTCGACCCCAAAGACACCTGCGTCCTCGTTACCGGTGGCGCCGGTTTTATCGGCTCGCACACCGTCGTTCAGCTGCTCGAGGGTGGCTACCAGGTCGTCATCGTCGATGATCTCTCCAACTCCAGCGCCGTCGCCGTCGACCGCGTCAAGACCATCGTGGGCGACGAGGCCGCCAAGAACCTCACCTTCTACGAGGCCAACGTGCTCGACCGCGATGCGATGAACAAGATCTTCGATACCCATCAGATCGACCGTGTCATCCACTTTGCCGGCTTTAAGGCCGTCGGCGAGTCGGTGAGCAAGCCCGTCGAGTACTATCACAACAACATCGAGAACACCCTGGTGCTCATCGACGTCATGCGCAACCATGGCTGCAAGTCCATCATCTTCTCGAGCTCCTCGACCGTCTACGGCGACCCGGACAACCCGCCCGTCACCGAGGAGGATCCTAAGAAGCCCGCGACCAACCCCTATGGTTGGACCAAGTGGATGATCGAGCAGATCCTTATGGACGTCCACACCGCCGACCCCGAGTGGGACGTCGTGCTGCTCCGTTACTTCAACCCCATTGGCGCTCATCCGTCGGGCCTGATCGGCGAGGACCCCAAGGGCATCCCCAACAACCTGGTGCCTTATGTCGCCCAGGTCGCCGTGGGCAAGCTCGAGGCCGTTCAGGTCTTTGGCAACGACTACCCCACCCCCGACGGCACCGGCGTGCGCGACTACATCCACGTGTGCGATCTGGCCTCTGGTCACGTTGCCGCCCTTAACTGGATGAACGGCAAAACCGGCGTCGAGATCTTTAACCTGGGCACCGGCACCGGCACCTCGGTACTCGAGGTCGTTGCCGCCTTCTCCAAGGCTTGTGGCAAGGAGCTGCCCTATGTGATCCGCGAGCGCCGCGCCGGCGACATCGCTGCCAACTGGTGCGATGCCTCCAAGGCCGAGCGCATGATGGGCTGGAAGGCCCAGTACGACATCGCGGACATGTGCCGCGATAGCTGGAACTGGCAGAGCCACAACCCCAACGGCTTCGCCGACGCCGAGTAGCAAAAACCTACATACCGCTCTTGCCCCGATCTCACGTTGTGAGGTCGGGGCTTTTTTTCATGGCATGTAACCATTCGCCGAAAATCGACCAACTTTTTTATCTTGCCTGTACATGTTTAAACAACATGTTTTACAATAGGCGTATCGAATCAGAACATCGGAGGCGGACTGCACACCCATCGGCAGGCCGACCCCACAACAAGAAGGTTGGTGAGCGCATTCATGGAGCGTGCAAGCGGCGTCCTCATGCCCGTCTCATCTCTGCCCGGACCATACGGAATCGGCGGCTTTGGCTGGAATGCCTACGACTTCGTCGATTTTCTCGCCTCGTGCAAACAACATTACTGGCAGATTCTGCCCCTTACGACGACCAGCTATGGCGATTCGCCCTATCAGTCGTTCTCGGCCCGCGCAGGCAACCCCAACTTTATCGACTTTGCCGAGCTTATCGAGACAGGGTATCTGGAGCAGCGCGATATCGATGGCGTGTACCTGGGATCCGACCCCAGCAATGTTGACTACGGTGCTATCTTTGGCGGCCGCCGTCAGATTCTCGACCGCGCCGCCGAGCGCTTTGCTGCCGACAAGCCGGCCGATTTCGATGACTTTATCCAGGCCAACGAGGACTGGCTCATCCCCTACTGCGAGTTCATGACCGTCAAAGAGGAGTGCGGACTCAAGGCGTTTTGGGAGTGGCCCGCAGAACTGCGCACCCGCGGCGAAGCATCTGCCAAGGTCTGCGCCGCCCATCCCGCGCGCATGCTCTACCACCAGATGACGCAGTATTTCTTCGACCGCCAATGGAGCCGCCTCAAGGCCTATGCCAACGAGCGCGACATTCTCATCATCGGCGACCTGCCCATCTATGTCTCGCGTGACTCCGTCGAGATGTGGGCGACGCCTGAGCTCTTTAAGATCGACGCCGCCGGCAATCCCGTGAGCGTCGCCGGCACGCCGCCCGACCAGTTCTCGGCCACCGGCCAGTACTGGGGCAACCCCATCTACGACTGGGACGCCATGGAGTCCGACGGCTTCTCCTGGTGGGAGGGCCGCATTCGCGCCGCCCTCGACATGTACGACGTCATCCGCCTGGATCACTTCCGCGGCTTCGAGGCCTATTGGGAGGTGCCGTTCTCCTCGCCCGATTCGTCCTACGGTTCGTGGACGCAGGGTCCCGGCCTCAAGTTCTTCAAGACGCTCGAGGAAAAGCTCGACACGCTGCCCATCATCGCCGAGGACCTGGGCTTCCTCACCCCCGGCGTCATCGACATGCGCGACAACTCGGGCTTCCCCGGCATGAAGATCCTGCAGTTTGCCTTTGAGGGCACCAACTCGTACTACCTGCCGCATAACTACATCGCCAACACCGTCGCCTATGTGGGCACCCACGACAACGAGACGGCGCGCGGTTGGTTTGAGGGAACGGCCACCCCGCGTCAGCGCGAGCAGGCAGCCCTGTACACCCATCAGCAGGCCGGCGAACCCATGGCAGATGCACTCAATCGCACCATCGCCGCCAGCGTGAGCGACACGTGCATCTACACCATGCAGGACCTGCTCAACTTGGGCAACGAGGCGCGCATCAACACCCCTGCCACGCTGGGCGGCAACTGGACCTGGCGCATGCTCGACGGCGCCATCACCCGCGAGCTCGAGCACAAACTCACCGACTGGACCGAGACCTACTTCCGCATCCCATCGGAAGCCGAAATCGAGCTTCCTCAATAGGAGCTACCGCGCCCGACCCCTCCCCACCGTGCGGACGCGCTTGCTTTTCCCGCGCGAGGCCACCCCAATCCCCTCGCGCGGGCTTCTTATGAATTGCAGACATGAAACAACCCATCACAGGAGAAAACATGCCCCAAATTAACCTCATGGAACTCGCCGAGCAGTCTTTTGGCACCTCGCTCGAGCAGCTCGACGACCGTCGCATTTACAAGCTGCTGGTCAAACTCGTGCAGGAGCGCTCCGCCGCCCGCCCGCTCAACAACGGCAAGAAAAAGCTCTATTACATTTCCGCCGAATTTTTGATCGGCAAGCTGCTCATCAACAACATGATCGACCTCGGCATCTACGACGAGGTTAAGGACCAGCTCACCGCCGCAGGCCACGACCTCAACAAGATCGAGGAGTTCGAGGTCGAGCCGTCACTCGGCAACGGCGGCCTGGGCCGCTTGGCCGCATGCTTCCTGGATTCCATCGCCACGCTGGGCTTGACCGGCGATGGCGTGGGCCTCAACTATCACTACGGTCTGTTCCGTCAGCGCTTTGTCGACAACCAGCAGAAGGCCGTCCCCGACGAGTGGCTCGGTGAGCAGGACATCCTAGTCGACGATGACCGCTCCTACACCGTCGAGTTCGGCGATTTTGCCGTTACTTCCAAGCTCGTCAACATCGATGTGCCCGGTTACGGCCAGCCCACCAAGAACCGCCTGCGCCTGTTCGACCTGGCGAGCGTCGACGACGGCCTGGTCCCCGGCAGCTCCATCGACTTCGACAAGACCGAGATCGCCAAGAACCTCACCTTGTTCCTCTACCCCGACGATTCCGACGAGCAGGGCCGCCTGCTTCGCATCTATCAGGAGTACTTCATGGTGAGCAACGCCGCCCAGCTCCTGATCGACGAGGCCGTCGAGCGCGGCAGCAACCTGCACGATCTGGCCGACTATGCCGTGGTCCAAATTAACGACACGCACCCCACCATGGTCATCCCCGAGCTCATTCGCTTGCTCACCACCGAGCATGGCATCGAGTTTGACGAGGCCGTGACCATCGTACGCTCCATGGTCGCCTACACTAACCACACGATTCTTGCCGAGGCGCTCGAGAAGTGGCCGCTCGCCAGCCTACAGAAGGTCTCCCCTGCCATCGCCGACATTATCGTCAAGCTCGATGAGATCGCGAAGGCCGAGCACGATGACCCGCGCGTCGCCATCATCGACGAACACGATACCGTCCACATGGCCCACATGGACATCCACTTTGGCTTCTCCATCAACGGCGTAGCCGCCCTCCACACCAAGATCCTGGAGGACACCGAGCTTCATCCGTTCTACGAGATCTATCCCAATAAGTTCTCCAACAAGACCAACGGCATCACCTTCCGCCGCTGGATCCATGGGGCCAACCCCGCGCTCGCCAGCCTGCTCGACGATGTGATCGGCACCGACTGGCGCAGCACCGGCGATCTGAGCAAACTCGCCAAGTTCGCCGACGACAAGGACGTTCTTGAGCGCCTGGCCGCCACCAAGGTCGAGGCCAAGGCCATCATGCGCCAGTTCATGGCGCTCGAGCAGGGCGTGACCATTCCCTCCAACGCCATCATCGACGTCCAGGTCAAGCGCATCCACGAGTACAAGCGCCAGCAGATGCTCGCGCTCTACATCATCTGGAAGTACCTCGATATCAAGAACGGCAACAGACCTAAGCACCCCGTCACCATCATCTTTGGCGGCAAGGCGGCGCCTGCCTACACTATCGCGCAGGACATCATCCATCTGATCCTGACGCTGTCGCAGTGGATTGCAAACGACCCCGACGTGGCTCCCTACCTGCAGGTTGTCATGATCGAGAACTACAACGTCACCGCCGCCGAGCGCGTGATCCCCGCCGCCGACATCTCCGAGCAGATCAGCCTGGCCTCCAAGGAGGCGAGCGGCACCTCCAACATGAAGTTCATGCTCAACGGCGCCCTAACCCTGTGCACGCTCGACGGTGCCAACGTGGAGATTGCCGAGCTCGTGGGCGACGAGAACATCTATACCTTTGGCGCCTCTTCCAAACAGGTCGAGCAGCTCTATGCCAACGGCACCTATGACGCCGGTATGCTCTACCGCAAGCCCGGCATTAAACTGCTGGTGGACTTCATCACCAACCCGGCCTTTATGGCGACCGGCAATGCCGAGCGCCTGCAGCGCCTGCACGACGACATTAAGGGCAAGGACTGGTTTATGGCCCTGCTCGACATTGAGGAGTACATCCAGACCAAGGAGCGCGTGCTGGCCGACTACGAGGACCAGGACGCCTGGATGCGCAAGACGCTCATCAATATCGCCAACGCCGGCACCTTCTCGTCCGACCGCACCATCTCCCAGTACAACGACGAGATCTGGCACCTGAACTAATTTCGCTTCCCTTACCCATCCTCTTGAGAAACGGAGTCGTGGCAACACGGCTCCGTTTTTGTGCCCCTGTGTTGTCCGTGGCCTGCCTCGACCAAAAATCTCGACCTGTAACATCTAGCCGACAAAATTGAGTCTACCTGTTACAGATCAAGACGGAAGGACAGGCAGCTCGACGCTGTCTTAATCTGTAACATCTAGGCTCAATTTGGCCCTCTACCTGTTACAGTTCGAGACAAACAAACCTACAGACAACCCCGATACAAAGAAAGGCTCCCCTCTCGCCCAGTGGACGGGAGGGGAGCCTTATATGTGACCGCGGCAAAAGGATGGCAATACCGCAGTCGCCCAAAGGGAGGGCCTGGATGCACCGGGCCTAGATAAGGTTCTTGCCAGATACCTTATCGAAGAGATGGGTCGCGTTCTTCTCGAACTTGAACCAGATGGGGTCGCCCGCCTTGAGCGCGCCCTTGGCCTCGAGGTCGACAACGGGAATGATCAGGACGAACTGGCCATCGGGAGCGGTCACGTGGACATGCTCGGTCGAACCCATGAGCTCGGTCACCTCGACGGTACCCTGGAGCGCGCCCTCCTCGTCCTTGTCGGCAAGCAAAATCTGCTCGGGGCGCACGCCGGCCGTGATCTCCTTCACGTCGCCGCCGTCCCAGTTGAGAGCAAGCTGAGCGCAGGTCTCGGGAGCGAGCGCCACGTTCATATCCTCGGTCTTGACGGTAAAGCCGTTGCCCGAGCGCACCAGCTGGGCATCGAAGAAGTTCATCTGCGGCACGCCGATGAAGCCGGCGACGAAGATGTTCGCGGGATGGTTGAAGACCTCCTGCGGCGTGGCGATCTGCTGGACGACGCCGTCCTTCATGACCACGATACGGTCGCCAAGGGTCATGGCCTCGGTCTGGTCGTGAGTAACATAAATGAACGTGCCCTTGATCTCGTGGCGCAGCTTAATGAGCTCGGCACGCATCTGGTTACGAAGCTTGGCGTCCAGGTTGGACAGCGGCTCGTCCATCAGGAAGACCTTGGGGTCACGCACGATGGCGCGGCCGATAGCGACACGCTGGCGCTGGCCGCCGGAGAGCGCCTTGGGCTTACGGTCGAGGTACTCGGTAATGCCCAGAATCTCGGCAGCAGAGCGAACCTTGCGGTCGATCTCGTCCTTGGGAACCTTCTTGAGCTCGAGCGTAAATGCCATGTTCTCGTACACCGTCATATTGGGGTACAGAGCGTAGCTCTGGAACACCATGGCGATGTCGCGGTCCTTGGGCGCCACGTCGTTGACACGCTTGCCGTCGATGAGCACATCGCCCGAGGTAATGTCCTCCAGGCCGGCGATCATGCGCATCGTCGTGGACTTACCGCAGCCAGAGGGGCCAACGAGGACGACGAACTCCTGGTCGTGAACGGTGAGGTTAAAGTCCTCAACAGCGAGCACGCCATCCTCGGTAACCTTGAGGTTGTGCTTCTTCTCCTCGGTCTTCTTCTTTTTGCCAAAGAAGCCCTTCTTTTTGGACTCGGTGTTGGGATACACCTTCTGAACATGTTTGAGAACGATCTCGGCCATGTCTTTACCTTTCGATATGCGGCACCATGTTGAGGGCGCCGCAGAAACTTGCAAAACAGTTACGGCATCAGCCCTTGACGGCACCTGCCACCACGCCGTCGATGATGTACTTCTGGCAGAGGATGTACATGACGACGATGGGGACAACGACCATCATGATGCAAGCCATCATGGGGCCGAGCTCGACGTGGCCGTAGCCGCCGCGGAAGTACTGGATCAAGATAGGAATGGTCTTGTACTTGGTGGAGTCGAGCGTAAGGTAGGGCAGCAGATAGTCGTTCCA
>JAXKHW010000182.1:0-16405 GCA_036549635.1 Collinsella sp.
TCTCAGGAGCCCTCAGTCCAAACATGTAGACCTCCACAATACAGCGAGACAAGCTCGAATGAGTATACCGCGGGTATCGCGGTATCACAACAATAGCTAAAAAAAGGGACCGCACGAAGCGGTCCCTCCTCATGCTCTGGTCGGGTTGACTGGATTTGAACCAGCGACCCCTGCGTCCCGAACGCAGTGCTCTACCAAACTGAGCCACAACCCGTTAGCTCGACTATAGTAACAAAGATTTCCGTCGTGTGCTAGAGAAATTTTTACTTCTTTGGCACTTCGACGCGAACCGTGTTGGGAATGAGCTCCGTCGCGCAGGCCCACCAGCCTTTTTGCTGGGCAGCGTCCGCAAGCCTTTCGGCCGTGGCAGCGGTGTCGCAAATGGCAAACGAGCAGGCACCCGATCCGCACACATCTACAGCAACGGTTCCGTCCTGTTTACGCAGCCAGTCGAGGACCGTTTGAATCTGCGACTCCATCTGTGCGGAAATGACACCAAGGTTGTTATGGATGAGTGCATATGCCGTCTCGGCATCACCAGCACGCAAGGCAGAAGCTATCGCGCCGGGCTTGTCCGCAGGCACCGAGGCCTCGTCAAAACGTCGATAGGCTTCAATTGTCGAAACACTTGCCTCGCGCGGCTTGACCAGCACGACGGGCGTCGCGGGCAGCGCGGGGTACTCAGTTGCCAGCACGTCTCCCCCACCTACGTAGAACGCAGGACTCGCGTGCAAAAAGAACGGGACGTCAGCACCAATGCCTCGCGCAATATCGTCGAGCGCTGGGTCGGTGCGATCAATGCCCCAGAGCTCCGCCAAGGCGACAATGACCGCGGCCGCATCCGTCGAGGGACCGCCCAAGCCGGCGCACAATGGAATGCGCTTCTCAATCGTCACGCAGATGTTTGCCTCGCGACCATAATGCTCGGCCATAGCAATCGCAGCCCGATACGCCGTATTCTTTTGCATGGGAAAATCTGATGCTGGAACCGTCTGGACAGTCAGCGCCTGCGCCGGCGTGACCGTCACGGTATCGGAAAGACTGACGGCTGCCATCAGGGAATCGACCCTGTGGTAGCCGCGGTCATCGCGCTCGGTATGAACCCCCAGGTAGAGGTTAATCTTTGCCGGCGCGGAAAGGGTCAGGGACCAATCGGTCACCGCTAGTGCTCCTCGAGCTGATTGCCGAGCGGGGTAAAAATGTGCTCGCCGCTCTCGGGGTCGAACAGCTCGACCTGACCGGTGAGGACATCGATGTACTGGTAGGACTGACGCGACTTGCGGCCACGACGCTCGTCAACCTCGACGATAAAGACGGCGGGGTGCACGCTCTTGATGGTGCCCATGCGCTCGACGACGCGGGTGCGGCCCATGTTGGCCTTCACCTTAACGCGATCGCCCACCATATCGGTCAGCTTCTCGTGGATGTCGTCGACGTGATTGACTTCCATCTCTTCCATGAACAGGGCCTCCAGAAGGTGCAATTCAAAAAGGGGATAATACCCCTAAGATAGACAAAACTCTAATACTATAGCACCCTGCTGCCGTCATACGCAAGTAGCTTAAAAAGCCCGGTCCCAAATTGACTACTTACAGACTATCGGTGTCCAAGACGATGGTGAACGGACCGTCGTTGACCAGGTCGACCTTCATGTCGGCGCCAAAGATACCGTGCGCCACATGCTCAACGTCCTCGTGCACAAGCGTCAGGAAGTACTCGTAGAGCTCGTTGGCAACATCGGGTGCGCCGGCATCCGTAAACGACGGGCGGCGACCGTGGCGGCAGTCGGCGAACAGCGTGAACTGCGACACCACGAGCACCTCGCCGTCGACATCGGCAAGCGCCAGATTGGTCTTGCCGTTCTCGTCCTCGTTGATACGCAGCCCGCGGAGCTTGCCCCACAGCTTGTCGGCCTCGGCACGCGTATCGCCATGGCCCACACCCAGCAGCACCAGGTAGCCGCGTCCAATGCGGCCCACGCACTCGCCGTCGACCGTCACGCCGGCGTTGAGCACGCGCTGCACCACCGCACGCATGGCCTACTCCTCGCCCGTCAGCTTGGCGGACAGATGCTCGAGCGCGTGGAAACGATGGCTGATGGCGTTCTTCTCGTCAGCCGTCAGCTCGGCCATGGTCTTGCCCGGCGTGTCGACCGGCAGGAACAGCGGGTCATAGCCAAAACCATGGTCGCCGCGGCCCTCGTGCGCGATAACGCCCTCGCAGGCGCCCTCGCCATAGGTGACCAGACCGTCCGTGTCGATGAGCGCGACGACGCTCATAAAGCGCGCGGTGCGGTCCTCATCTGCCACGCCTTCCAGGTTAACGAGAAGCTTGGCGTTGTTGGCGGCATCGTCGCCGTGCACGCCCGCATAGCGCGCGCTATACACACCGGGCTCACCGTCCAGCGCGTCGACGACCAAGCCCGAATCGTCGGCAATGGCCATAAGGCCCGTCTCCTCAACCGCGGCTTGGGCCTTGATGATGGCGTTCTCCAAAAACGTCGTGCCGTTTTCCTCGGGATCCTCAAAATCACCCAGCTGGCCGAGCGCCACAAAGCGCACCTCGGGCATGACCTTGCCCAAAATGGCCTCGATCTCGGTGAGCTTATGAGCGTTTCCGGTTGCCACGACGATGGTCGCCGCCGGGTCGAGGGTGTCGATGTCAATCTTCTCAAGTGCCATAGCTGGCCTCCTTGTCTCTATAGCAAGCCGCGTGAGGGGCGTTTGGGCACTTGACCTCTCCCCTCTCAGGCGATCGGACCTTTCAACGCAGCATTTCAGCAGATAAAACCTACCAAAATAAACCTGTCCCTTTTTGGCAGGTTAGGCGATGGCTTGGCGCTGAAGCTCGATGAGCTCGGCGACACCCTTGTCACCCAGGTCAAGCAGGGCGTTGAGGCGTTTGCGGTCGAAGGGCGCCTGCTCGCCGGTGCCCTGGAGCTCGATCATCTCACCGGTATCGGTGGCGACGAGGTTCATGTCGACCTCGGCATGACTGTCCTCGGAATAATCGAGGTCAAGCAGCGTATTGCCGTCGACAACGCCCATAGAGATGGCAGCCACCTGGCCGGTAAGCGGGATGCGCTCGATCTTGCCCGCCTCGACCCACATGGCGAGGGCGTCGTGCAGCGCCACCCAGGCGCCGGTGATGCTCGCTGTACGCGTGCCGCCATCGGCCTGAATCACATCGCAGTCGACGGTGACGGTGTACTCGCCGAGCGCCTTCATGTTGACGACGGTACGCAGGCTGCGGCCAATGAGGCGCTCGATCTCCATGGAGCGACCCTTGCGGTTGGCGTGCTCGCGCTTGCAGCGCTTGCCGGTCGACGCCGGCAGCATGGCGTATTCCGCGGTCACCCAGCCGGCCTTAGCTCCCTTTCGCCAGCCCGGCACGCCCTCCTCGATAGTGGCGGCGCACAGCACGCGCGTGTCACCGAACTCGGCCAAACACGAGCCGTGGGCGTGCTTCATGACGCCGCGAGTCAGTTTGATGGGGCGCAGCTCATCGGCGGCGCGGCCGTTGGCGCGGTTGACCTGCATATACTCCATGGAAAAATCCTTTCGGCAAAAGATGTGGCGAAGGCTTTGGCGGCTGCCTTACATCTATTGCAGCTCATCGATATCGATGTGTTCGATGCTCTTGAGCGGCTGACCAAAGATAAAGCTGCCCGCCACCGCAAACTCGGCAATGTTATCAGCCGTCGTGGCAAAACGATGCTGCGGCTCGGCGGCGTCGCCCGCCAGCTGCTCGCGGCGCGTGAGGATATCGGTCAGCTCGCGCGTGGTCTCCTCGGCGGAACTCACGACGCGCACCCCAGGCCCCAGCGCATGGCGGATAGGTCCCACCAACAGCGGGAAATGCGTACAGCCGAGCACCACGGTATCGATACCGTGGTCGCGCAGCGGCTCAACCGTGGCACCCACCAGCGCGCGCACGGCAGGCGTATCGAAGATATCCTCGTTCTCAAGCCACTGTTCCTGCAGATGTGCACCCGAGGCGAGCTCGTGTTCGACAACCTCGACAAAGCTCGAGGCAGGACAGCCGTATACATCGACGCCGGCATCTAGATCCTGAATGGCGCGCGTGTAGGCGCCCGAGCGAATGGTGAGGTTGGTGGCGAGCACGCCCACGCGACGCGTACGCGTGCTGTTGATTGCTGCACGGGCACCCGGCGCAATCACGCCGATCACGGGAACGTCGAGCACCTGCTGGGCCAAACGCAAGGCCGCAGCGGTCGCCGTGTTGCAGGCGATGACCATAATCTTGACGTCGTGCTTCGAAAGCCAACGACCCGCCTGCAGCGCAAACGAGCGCACCTCATCCTCGGTGCGCGTGCCGTAGGGGCAGCGCTTGGTGTCGCCAAAGTAGTAGACGGACTCGTGCGGCAACGCCGTCGCAATCGCGCGCGCAACCGTCAGACCGCCCAAACCAGAATCGAACACGCCAATCGGGCGCGTGTCGCCTGCCGGATTCTCGATATCGGACATTACCTCACCAGTCTCTCTCGAAAAGACATGTCCACGTGCGGCGACGCCGCGCTACGAACGCGCCGCGACCAGCAGCTCTGCCGTCGCCGCCCAACCGTCGACAATTTTGCCGCGCGTAACGAAAGCGTTCTCGCAAGCAGCCAGGAACTCGAGCGCGCCGGCGCTCGTCAGGCCATTCTCGACCAGGCAGAACGTGCCCACGTGATCGGCCATGTAGAAGTCGGACTCGGAATCGCCGAGCGCCAACGTCTCCTCGCGCTCGATCCCCAGGTGCTCGCAGAAGCGCGCAATGGCGACGCCTTTGTTGAGGCCCGCGGGGTTGATGTTGAATGCGCGACCGTCCTCGACGCGATCGAGCTCGAGCGTCGTCGGCTTGGACAGGTGAGTCAGATGGCCGTTGCAAGCCCAGATCAGACCGCAGCCGGCCTCGTCCAGGATGGCCTGGACCTCATCGTCGGGCACATCGCCGCGCATGCCGACGGTGACCTCACGGTACTTGTAGCCGGTCGACATGTCGTTGTGGTACTCGATCTTGTGCGGCCAGCGGGCAAGGATCTTCTCGCACACGCCGGTCTGCTCGATCACCTGGTGCGGCGTGAGGCCGCAAGAGGGGTCGTAGGGCATGTCGCCGGTCAGATACTCCCAATCGTTGGCTTTGAGGTCGTACATGACCAGGCCGCCCATCTCGCCGATGTAGGAGTTGAGGCCGAGCACGCGCGCGTCCTCGTGGATCATGGTACGGTTGCGGCCCGAGGTGGGAACCACCTGAATACCAGCGCGAGCGAGCGCCACGACGGCCTCGACGAGTTTGGTCGAGGGGTTGCCGTCGTTGTCGCGCAGCACGCACGAGCCGGGTGCGAGCATCGTGGCATCCAGGTCGGTAAAGACGTACTTGACCTTGGCCAAGCGCTCGCGCATCTCGCCCGAAAGCTCAGCGACGGTCGGCAGGGTATTGTGGGACATGGTTACTCCGTTTACGTAGAAGGGTTTGGACTTGGACGGCATGTTTTGATTGAGGGAACACGCTTATGGCGACAGCGCACTCAGGGCGCCGCCGCCATCATGGTTCATTAGTCAAACTGGGTAACATCGATCAGGCGATTGGCCAACGAAAGGTCGCTCTCGATGGGCACGAACTCGTCACCCACGTGCATGAGCTCCTCGTCACCCTTTGCCAGCAGCAAGACAATGGTGGGAGCATCGGGGTTGACGTACTCCTCGCGCGCCGCCTTGAACGCCGCATGCACAGCGGCTTCGCGGTCGAGGATGATCTTGTTCGGCGTATCGTCGGGAACATGCTCGGCAAGCTCGCGACAGACCTTCATCGGGTCCTCGTGAGCTGGATCCTCGTTCGTAAAGATCATCAGGTCGGAATACGGTGCGGCCTCGCGTGGCAATTGCTCGCGGCGCTCCTGCGCCTTGCCGCCGGCGGCGCCAAACAGCGCAATGACGGGGCTAGCGGGAAACGCGCGCTTGACCGACGAGAAAAGCGAACGGAACGAAAGCTGGTTGTGCGCATAGTCAACGACGCAGATCACGCGGCCGTCCTTCGACTCCACGACCTCCATGCGGCCCGGCACACGCAGTTTGGAGAGGGCCTTCTTGATAGCCTCGATACCGATGCCGATCTCGCGCGCAGCGGCGATAGCGACCAGCGCGTTTTCCACGTTAAAGTCGCCCGCGATACCCAGCAGGACCTTCTCCCCCGCCTCGGGCTCGTCGGCGCTCATGCCGTGCAAGTTGAACTCGATGTTAAAGCCGAGCATGCGGACATCGCTCGCCCACAGGCTTGCCTCGGGATGCTCGACGCCAACGGTCACCAAGCGCTCGGCCGTCGACGCTGCCTCTAGCACACGGTCAACCTCATCGGTGCCCAGATTCACCACGGCGGTCTTTGCCTGGTCAAAGATCCTAAGCTTGCTCTCAAAATAATCCTCAAACGTGGGGTGTTCGATCGGCGAGATGTGGTCGCGGCCGATGTTGAGGAAGCACGCCACGTCAAACGGCAGATTCTCGACGCGTTGGTACTTGAGCGCCTGGCTCGAGACCTCCATGACCATGGACTGGCGACCGGACGTGCGGCAGTTGGCGATATGGCGCCAAACCTCGGGGGCCTCGGGCGTGGTGTTGGTGCTCTCGTAGCACTCGATACCATCGTCGGTACTCACCGAGCCGATCATGCCGCAGGACTCGCCCGCCGCCTTGATGATGGACTGGAGCATAAAAGCGGCCGTGGTCTTTCCCTTGGTGCCGGTGATGCCCACGATCTTGACGTCGTGGTCGGGACGGTCGTAGACCTCCGGCGGCAACAGGGCCATGGCCGTGCGAACACTATCAACAACCAGCATCGCAGCACCGCTCTCCTGCGCCAGCGGCTCCAGAGACTCGACCAGCGACTCCTCGCACACAAATGCGACGGCGCCCGCATCGAGCGCCATGCTCAAAAACGCGGGCTTAAAGGCAGCACCTTTGCAAAAGAATACGTCACCTGCCGAGACCGCGCGCGAATCAAACGAGCAGCCGGTCACGGCGCGCTCGTCAACCTGCTCTGATGCGCGCAGCTCGCCGCACACATCGAGAAGCTTGGCAAGCGTATCGACCGTGGTCACGGTCGCGGAATCCGAATGGTGCATCTTTCACCTTTCTCAGCCATTTGGCAGGGACGGTTTTATAGTAACTGAAACGCACCCACGCAAAAACGGCTCCCGGAGGAGCCGTTACGCGCAGGCGTTCGTAAGCCGAGGCTAGGCAGCCTGAACAGCGGGCTGGTCCTCGTCGATAAAGAAGCGCTTGTACCACACTAGGAACACGAGCGGCGTATAGATCTTGCGCTGGAAATCGCCCTTGCCCGCAAAGTGCAGATCGAGCAGGTGCATGAGCTCGTCGGTATTGAAGAACTCGCTTGCCCACGGCGCGGTGAAGTACTCCTTGACATAGTCGTACCACTTTTGCTCGCGCAGCCAGTAGACAATCGGCACCGGGAAGCCCACCTTGGGACGGGTGGCCCACTCATCGGGCAGCGACTTGTTGGCAGCGTGGCGGAGTACCTGCTTGTTGCCGTTCTCGTTGATGCGGTAGCGATCGGGAATGTGCTCGGCGAACTCCATGACTTTGCGGTCCAGGAAGGGCACGCGCAGCTCCAGCGAGTGCGCCATGCACATCTTGTCGGCCTTGAGCAGAATGTCGCCCGGGAGCCACATGTTCATGTCCAGGTACTGCTTCTTGACCAGTTCGGGCTGACCCTTCACGCGTGCGTAGATGGGTGCAGCGAGCTCAAAGGCGCCATCGCCGGTGTTGTACTCGGGCTTGAGCACGCCGTCGACCTCGCGCTCCGGCCATACCAGAGCCTGTCCCAGGAACGACTTCTCGGGGATCTCGGCACCCTTGACCAGGAAGTTATGTCCCTTGAAGTACGGCATATGCAGCGCCAGGTTACCGAGCGCGCGACGGATGGGCAGCGGCACCATCTTTTTGTACTTGCGCACCGGGACCGTGTCCTCGTAGTAGGCGTAGCCGCCAAAGAGCTCGTCGGCGCCTTCGCCCGAAAGCACGACGGTAACGTCCTTGCGGGCCATCTCGGCCAAGAACCACAGCGGCACGGAAGACAGGTTGGACTGCGGCTCGTCCATGTGATACTGGATGTCCTCGAGCGCACCGAAGAACTCGTCGGCGGTAATCATCTTGCGAACGTTCTCGACACCGAGCTTATCGGAAAGTTCCTTGGCGTAGTTGGTCTCGTTGAAGTTCTTGTAGTCAAAGCCCACCGAGAAGGTCTTGTCGGGCATGAGGCAAGCGGCGATGTAGCTGGAGTCGACGCCACCGGAGAGGAACGACGCGACCTTGACGTCGGCGATGCGATGGGCCTCGACACTCTCGTGCACGACCTCGTCCAGCTCATCGACATACTCTTCGAACGGCTTCTCGACGGCAGAGTAATCGCAATCCCAGTAGCGCTCGATGTTCATCTTGCCGGTCGGGATATCGACGGTAAAGTAGTGCGCCGGCGGCAGCTTGTAGACACCCTCGAAGAAGGTCTCCTCAGTCGCCGAATACTGCAGCGTCATGTACGGACGCAGAGCCTTTTTGTTGACCGCCTTGTGGAAGTGCGGGTAGTCCAGGAAGCTCTTGATCTCGGAACCAAAGAGCACGCCCGGAGCGCCGTCGCCCGCATCGGCCATGGGATAGTAGTAGAGCGGCTTGATGCCAAAGATGTCGCGGGCGCCAAAAAGCTTGTTCTTCTTTTTGTCCCAGATGACGAAGGCGTACATACCGCGCAGACGATCGAGTACGGCCTCGCCCCACTCCTCGTAGCCGTGCAGGAGGCTCTCGGTGTCGGCGCCGCAGTGGAACTTGTAGCCCTTGGCCTCGAGCTCGGAACGGAGTTCTTGGAAGTTGTAGATCTCGCCGTTGAAGACAATGACGACGCTGCCGTCCTCATTGGCCATGGGCTGAGCGCCGGCCTCGGTCAGGTCGAGGATCGACAGGCGGCGGAAGCCCAGGGCAACGCGGCCGTCGATAAACTGACCGCCCATGTCGGGACCGCGATGGACGATGCGGTCCATCATCTTGGTGAGCACCTCGGATTGGTTATCCGTCCCACCGACAAAACCGACAAAACCGCACATATACTATCCCCTCTGCTGTTGCTGGGCATCAAATCGAATCAGTAGCTTTTGAGTATACCCGAGGGCGTAAAGAGGGGCGGAATGTTCAGGCAATCTCAACTGAATCAGCTCCGCTGTGACACGCGCCGGTTACCTTTAATGGATATGAGGTGAATGGGGCGATTGTTTTGCTATACTCTCTCCGCACGGGCGATTGGCGCAACGGTTAGCGCAGGTGCTTTACACGCACAAGGCTGGGGGTTCGAATCCCTCATCGCCCACCACCGAATTGTTAGGCCTCCAGCGATGGAGGCCTTTCTTTTTTTCAGGCCCATCGCAGAGGGATTCGAACCCGACAGGGTGCGAAGCTGAGGAAACGCGAAGCGTTTTCCAGCGCAGCACGCGAGGGCCGTAGGCCCGAAGCGAAAGCGGGCGGCGCCAGCCGCACGCGGACATCCCTCATCGCCCACCATTGAATTGGAAACGGTCCTCGAAAGGGGACCGTTTTTGTTTGGGCCCATTTCATGGGATTCGAACCCGCAAGGGTGCGGAGCTGAGGAAACGCGAAGCGTTTTCCAGCGCAGCACGCGAGGAGCGAAGCGACGAAGCGGATGCGGGCGGCGGAGCCGCACGCGGACATCCCTCATCGCCCACCACTGATTTGATAGGCTCCCAGCAATGGGAGCCTTTCTTTTTTGGGCCCATCGCAGAGGGATTCGAACCCCACAGCTCACTCGTTTCAAGGGCAGTGGTCAAAAAATGCCAAATATGAGTACTGCTACCTCTTTTGTAACAGCATTTTCGAGGTCCCAAAGGGCAAATCTGACATCAAAGCAACGGCTAACGGTCCAGATGAGCATGTTTTCTGACAGCAAAACTGGACATATGCGGTCCAATTCGTCAAATTGTGTCTAATTTATATGCTACAGAATTAGTGCCCGTACTCATATTTGGCATTTTTTGACCAGAGGGACTTTTGACCATCGCAAATCAGCAACAAAACGGGCTCCGGATCGCCAAATCATGCCGCATATGACACACCCAGCAGTCCGGAACCCGGTCCAAATTGAGTTATTGCGCTGCGTTAGCCCAAGACACCCGACAGGATCTCGATCAGGCTGTCCACGTCGGCCTCCTCGCAGACGAGCGGCGGCAAGAAACGCAGCGTATGGGCACCTGTAGCGTTGATCACGGCACCGGCGGCCAGCGCGCGGGCAACAACATCATGTGCGTCGCCCGCGGCATCATCCAAATCACAGCCGAGCATCAAGCCGCGGCCACGTACCTCGGTCACGTGCGGCAGCTTGGCGAGCTTTGCCTCCATATAGGCGCCCACCTTGGCGGCATGCTCAGCGTAGTCGCCGCGCACAAACGCGGAGAGCGTCGCGGCACACGCCGCGATGGCCAAGCAGCTACCGCCAAAGGTCGAACCATGATCGCCGGGCTTAAAGACGTCGGCAATCTCTTTCTTTGCCACGACGGCACCCATGGGCACGCCGTCGGCAATGCCCTTGGCAAGGCTCATGATGTCAGGCACCACGCCATAGGTTTGGAATGCAAATGGCTTGCCGGAGCGGAAGATGCCGCACTGGACCTCGTCGGCGATAAGCACGGCGCCCACTTCGTGTGCCAGGTCGCGCGCTGCCGCCATAAACTCCTCGGTCATGGGGTGCACGCCACTCTCACCCTGGATCGGTTCGAGCATCACGGCACAAATTTCGCTCCCCAGCTGCTTAAAGATTGCACGCAGTTCATCGACATCGTTGGGCGTGCAGGCCACAAAGCCACCCGGCAGCGGGCGGAAACTGTCCTGCAGCCAATCCTGCATGGTGGCCGCAATAGTCTCGAGCGTACGGCCGTGGAAGCCGCCGCGCATGCACACGATAGTGTTGCCGCCATTACCGGCACGCTTGGCGTACAGGCGCGCGAGCTTCATCGAGCCTTCGTTAGCCTCGGCGCCAGAGTTGGCAAAGAAGGTCTCCCAAACCTGCTCATCCGCAGCCGGGGCACCAAGAGCAGCTGCCGTGGTCTCATCGCCGGCGACAATGGCATCGGCAAGCACGCGCGCACCATCTACGTCGTCGTTAGCAAGCTTGGACAGCAGCGCCGCGACCTGTCCGCGCTGCTCAATGTAGAAGTAATTAGAGACATGCATGAGCTTTTTGGTCTGCGCCTCGAGCGCCGAGAGCACAGCCGGGTTGCCATGACCTAGGCTGCACACGCCGATGCCGGCAAGAAAGTCGAGGTACTCACGGCCATCGTCGCCGGTGAGCTTCATGCCGTGACCCTCGACAAACTCGACCGGAGAGCGGCCAAAGGTATGCATAACGTAATGGGATTCAAGCGATTGCTGAGCTGCAAGTGACATGGGATGCCTTTCGTTGGGCGCCAGACGGCGCGGGGCTATGGGTGCAGGAATGGGGCGGCTGCGGGTCGGCTAGACCGTCTGAAGCTTCTCGACCTCGTCAAGGTTCTCGGTCAGACGCGCAGCAAACGTCGAAAGCGGATGCGGATGCGTATCGAACTCGTAAGCCGTCTCGGTGGAATGGATCACGGTGCCGACGCCGGCATCGGTCAGCAGCTCCAGGAGCAGCGAATGCGGCGTAGTACCGTTAATGATGTGGGCACGAAATACGCCGCCGGTAAGCGCATCGACGGCCGCGCGCAGCTTGGGAATCATGCCCTTATCGACCTCGCCGCCGTAGAGCATTTCGTTAACCTCGTCGAGCGTTAGGTTGGAGATAAGCGAGTCCTTGTCGCTAAAGTCCTTGTACAGGCCATCGACATCGGTCAAAAAGATCGCCTTATGCGCGTGGAGCGCCGCGGCAACGGCACCGGCGGCGGTGTCGGCGTTGATGTTGAAGAAACCGCCGTCCTCCCCCGCCGCGACGGTAGCGATGACGGGGATGTACTCGCTATCGAGTAAGCGCTCGATATAGTCGGTGTTGACGTGCGTCACTTTGCCCACGCGACCGAGCTCGGGGTCGAGCGGCTCGGCGATGAGCGTGCCGGCATCGCTGCCCGACACGCCCACGGCCAGGTTGCCGTGGTGGTTGATGGCAGCAACCAGCTCTTGGTTGACCTTGCCGCCCAGCACCTCGCGCACGATATCCATAGTCGCCGGCGTGGTCACACGCTGGCCGTTCTTAAACTCGACGGGAATATCGTAATGGCTCAGCGCCTCGTTGATAGCCTTGTCGCCGCCGTGCACGATGACGGGGCGCATACCGATGATCTTGAGCAAAACGATGTCGCTCATCACGTCGCGGCGCAGCTGCTCATCAACCATGGCGGCTCCGCCATATTTGATAACAACCGTCTTGCCGGTCAGGTTCTTAATCCACGGCAGCGCTTCGAACAGCAGCTGCGCGGTTGCTTCGTTGGATTCGCTCGAACGACAATCGCGTGCGAATTTCATAATCGGCCTCGTCTTTCGTATCGTTATCGCGCCGTGCTCCGCTGTCCGCAATCGCGGCAAGATGCGCAGCGTGCCTGGAATCTAGGAACGGTAGTCGCCGTTGATAGAGATGTACTCATGCGTGAGGTCGCAGGTCCACACGGTCGTTGCCGCGTCGCCTGCGCCCAGGTCGGCCGAGATCACGATCTCGGGCGCCTCGAAACGTCGTAGAGCCTCGTCCTCGTCAAAGGGAACAGTCAGACCGTCGCGACAGACAGGCATGCCCATCATGTCGATGGAAACGTCTTCCTGATTAAACTTAACGCCGCACTTGCCAAGCGCCATAGCAACGCGACCCCAGTTGCAGTCGTGGCCGGCGATGCAGGTCTTAACGAGCGGCGAGTTGGCAACGGCACGGGCAGCGATATCGGCTTCCTCGTCGTTGGCGGCGCCGGTAACGTTGACCGTAACAAGCTTGGATGCGCCCTCACCATCGGCGGCGATATTGCGCGCCAGGCTCTCGCACACCTCGTGCACGGCAAATGCCAACTCGTCGAAGGCATCGGAGCCCTCGACGATAGGCTCGGCATCTGCGGCAGCGACGCCGGAAGCAAGCATGATGCAGGTGTCGTTGGTCGAGGTGTCGGAATCGACCGTTACCTTGTTAAAGGTCTGCTTGACGGTCGAGAGCAGCAGGGCATGAAGTGCCGCA
Organism: Collinsella sp.; assembly: GCA_036549635.1. Lineage (GTDB taxonomy): Bacteria > Actinomycetota > Coriobacteriia > Coriobacteriales > Coriobacteriaceae > Collinsella. Next base: position 13,201 of record JAXKHW010000182.1, read on the forward strand.
GGCTCGACGGGGGCATCGGTGGTGATAACTGCGATCATGGTGGCCATGTTGGGCATGATCATGCCCGAGCCCTTGCACATTCCGCCTACCGTATAGACATTGCTCGCATGACCCGCAGCCTCACTGACGTAGGACACGGCGTACTCCTTGGAGTGCGTGTCGGTCGTCATGATGGCGCGAGCGGCATCGGCGCCACCGTGGGCGGAGAGCGCCTCGTAGGCAGCAGGAATGGCGGTCTCAAACGTGTCGATCGGCAGAATCTGGCCAATCACACCCGTGGAGGCAACCAGAATCTGCTGGGGCTCGCAGCCGATGACCTGCGATGCGATGCTGCACGTCTCGCGCGCGCATGCAAGGCCGGTCTCACCCGTGGCGGCGTTGGCATTGCCAGAGTTGACCGAAACGCCGGCGATGATACCGTAGCCCTTGTCGGCACCGCCCAGGTTGGCGCGGCTCACCTGCACGGGCGCCGCGCAAAAGCGATTGGTGGTAAACACTCCAGCGCCGGGACAGGGTTTATCGGGCACGACGAGCGCGTAATCCAGACGCTCGGGGTTCTTGCGGAACCCAGCGTGGATGCCTGCAGCCTTAAAACCAGCCGCAGCCGTAACGCCGCCCTCGACGGCGCGAATCTTGATATCAAACAGCTCGGTATTCATCGTCTTTATGACTCCTTATATCAAACAAAAAACGGACATCGGTTGGTGCGCCATGCCAGTCGTAATCATGAGACCAGCTTAAGAGTGGCGCCCCACTCGATGCCCGACTACCAAATCGTTAACAATCGAATGTGCTACACCGGGCACGCCACTGTGGGCAAGCCTCGTCGCTCGTCAAAGCCAAAGACGATATTGGCGCACTGGACTGCTTGGCCCGCAGCGCCCTTGCACAGATTGTCGATGGCGCCCGTCGCCACCAGCACGCCCGCGCGCTTGTTGAGCGCGAGGCCAATCTGGGCGGCGTTGGTGCCGACGACCGAAGCCGTCTTGGGCTGCTGGCCGGCATCGAGCACGCGCACAAAGGTGCGACCGGCATAGAACTGCTTGTAATAGTCGACAACGTCCTCAAGAGCCAGGGAGTCGATGGCCTGCGGCGTGAGCGGCAGCGTCACCGTGGAGAGCAGGCCACGCTTGAGCGGTGCCAGATGCGGGGTAAAGACGATGCGATCGGTCAGGCCAAGGATTTGCTCAATCTCGGGCGTATGACGATGCTTGCCTACGCCATAGGCCTCCAAGTTCTCGTCGGCGCTGCAAAAATGCGTACGAGCGTTGCAGGACTTGCCGGCACCCGTTACACCGCTGATGGCATCGACAATCACGGGACCGTTCTCGGCCACCCAGCCCGCACGCACGGCAGGAGCGGCAGCAAGGCTCGTTGCGGTGGGATAGCAACCGGCGCAGGCGACCAGCACGGGTTTGCCGTCGGCATGGCTGGAAGCAGCGGTCTCTAAGTCCTGGCAGAACAGCTCGGGGAGGCCGAAAGCACGCGTCTTGAGCAGCTCGGGGCTCGTATGCGCGGCGGCATACCACGCCTCGAACACGGCCGGATCGCTCAGACGGTAGTCGGCAGACAAATCGAAGCAGGAGACGCCCGATGCAAGCAGCGCGGGCACCTGTGCCATGGCAGCCGTGTGCGGCACGGCAAGAAAAACCGCATCGCAGCTCTTAAGCTCGGGGGCGTCATGCGTGGTGAAAACCAGATCGCTCACGCCAACAAAGCTCGGATACACCGCGGACAGCGGCTGGCCGGCATCGGCGTTGGACGTAATGGCAACAAGTTCAAACTCGGGATGGCCGAGCACGAGGCGAATGAGCTCGGCTCCGGCATATCCAGCCGCGCCGACGATTCCAACCTTCAATGACATATCAGACTCCTTGTCTGCGATTTATGCACCGATGCGCATTTCGCAGTGGTCGTTATGAAGTGGATTGAAACTTTAGCACCAAAAGATGCATGAACACCTAAATGGCTTGCATATTCATGCATTGAAACATTCCCGACACATTCGCTTGAAGGAATTGACAAATGGAGCGGGCCCCGTATTGACCGGCGCTCCTAACGGCGCCGGGCAATACGGGGCCCGCCCATGCGAAAACCAAGTTGTTAGGATGAGCCAGCTGGCTAGAGCTCGACCGGCACCCATTCGTCGTGATTGCAGATAAAAGCCTCGGGATCCTCGACGCTAAAGAAGACGAGCGTAGGGTCGTTAGGCCCCTCATAGTGCTCGCCCAGGTGCTCTAGATGCTTCCACCCGGCTTCGCGCATTTCGTCTAAAGCCCGGTCATCCAAGCCGGCACGCCCGCGCAAGATAAGCCAGCCATGGCCCGGCCACCAACTCGTGGCCTCAAAGCGCTGGTTTTGCAGCAGCTCTTGCCACACATCTTTGGTGCGCGCTGTTACAAACCACAGCTTGCCATCCTGGATCTGCGCAAACGAAAACGGACGCACATGAGGCTGTCCGTCAACGCTCGTCGCCAAATACCATGCCGGCACCGACGTCAGATACTCCAACACCGTATTCAATCCGTCCACGTTTCCTCCTGTACTAGTTAGTTTGGGAACCTGGTTTGTGCGAGCTAGAGCTCCAGGCGCTCCTCGCTGCCGTCGATATCACAGAAGCGCGCGGCAATATTGCGGACCGAAAAGAAAGCAAGGCGGCCGTCGTTGGCACTCTCGTGTTCCTCGCCAATGCCCACCATGTGCTTAAAACCCGCTTGACGCACCTTGTCGCTCGCAACTGCGTCGTCCTCAAGTGCGGCTTCGCCGGTCAATACGATCCAACATTCCCCCGGCTTCCAGCCCGAGAGCTCAAACTTGGGATTCGCGCTCAGCTCCGCCCACACATCTTTGTCGCGCGACGTACAAAACCACAGTTTACCGTCATCGACCATGGCAAACGAAAACGGCCTCACGCGAGGCTGATGCCCGTCGGCTACATCGGTCGTGGCCAGATACCACGCCGGAATGCGCCTGAGATACGAACAGGCGCGCTCAAGCTGAGCCGTGCGGTCGTTGTCGGTCATAGGGACCCCTTTCTTGCGCCCGAATCGCGCCTAAACAAGTTGAAGATTGATGACGATGACGCAGATGAGCAGCAACGCCGTCACCGCCGCCGCCAACGCATCGCCGCGGCCAAATGCAAGCGCATGCAGGCGCGTGCGGCCCTGCTCGCCGTGATAGCAGCGTGCATCCATGGCGGCAGACA
>JAXKHW010000183.1:0-2829 GCA_036549635.1 Collinsella sp.
CGTAAAAGCTGCAGATCTCGTGCTGGGCAAAGTACAGCGCATCGGGCGCACGAAGGATTCGCACAGAGCGGTCTTCTTCCAACACCGGTAGCACCATGCGCACCAGCTGGTTATCGCAAAACTGCGTTTGAACCGGACCTGTCGCCAAAAGCTCGGCAACGGCGCACTTAGCCTCCAACTCCTCAACAAGACGGGAAAAGCCTTCAAAAGCACCTGTACGGTCGACTTTTGCCTGCTCGCGCAATTCAACAACACGGGCCACGTATGGGTCGTCGTCCTCTTCCATGACCTCCAACTCGTCAGCCGTATCGGCAAGTAGCAAATCGCGCAGCGCCGGCGGAAGCGTGCGATGGTCATCACGCGGACGAGCATGAACCTCCGCAGGCTCAATCGTCTCCGGAGCGGTTGACTCATACGCCTCAAGCACACGCTTGCACGGCATATCGTCCATGTCCATGCTCTCAAGATCCTTGGCGACAGGCACGCAATCGGCCAGATAGGCCGCGCGCCCAAAGAAATACGTTGCGACAACGCGCTCGCCCTGCTCACTGTCGGGAGCAGCAATCTGCACATAGCAGCGCGTGATGCAGGTGCCCGCGGCAAAACACGCTGCCGCAAGCGTGAGTGCCACGCGCGCATCGTGCTCCGCGGCCCAGATCGCGCGCGTGTCCTCGTCCAGCTCGCGCCAGGCGTCATCCTGAGCGTCGTATTCACGTTGCGGCATGGCATCAACGACAGACTGCCCAAACCGAACGAGCATAATCCCCTCGGCAACGTTTGCCCGATAGGTATAGTCGAGCCGCGTGACCACGTTGAGCGCCTCAACGATTCGCGCAAAACGGGTGCGCACGTCCCACTCGCCGCCCGGCTGGCAAGCCACCGTACCCGGCTTGCCCCACGGGTTATCGCTCGAAGCCGTATCGAGCAGTCGGGGAACATCGTTGGTCGTCTTGGCGATATGCCACGCATCAAAGAGCGCGCAGCCCTCAAGGCTCGGCGAGGATGCCGCAGGGACCAATCCGGCCCCGATGCGCTCAAGGATGCCGGAGAGGCGGTTGAGACGGCACTCAATGGCAAGCAGCATGTCAATCTCGTCCTGGTCCAACAGGCTACGATCAAAATTGAGATAGAAAATCTTTGAGCGATCAATGCGAGCCAGGCTCATCTCGGACTTGGCAGCGATGGTGCGCAGGCGGGGCAAGTCAATTTCGCTCATAAGGGCGGCGGCATAGCGCTCGATACCGCTCGGATTCTCGGCATGGTCAACGCGGTAGAGCAGCGTCTCGATAGCATCGGGGAGCGGTGCCGTGTTAAAGCCCAAAAACACCTCGACCGGCTCGGGCAACTTTACGAGCTTGATCTTGTCGACAACGTTTTGCATACCCTCGTCGAGTCCGCCGGCGTCCGCCGTGTTCACAATAGCGCTTTCGGAGTTGGCAAATATCACGTAGCGCAAGAACATCGAGGCCATGAACTCGCCGTAAGGAAGGGCGCGGGTCGAATTCCATGTCTCGTGGTCGGACTGCTCGCGCATGGGGCCTTCGGGAGAGCCGGCAGTTTGCGCACACGCGCGCATTGCACCGTTGGCTTCCCTTACCATAATCTCACCAATACTGGAATCCGACTCGTCAAGGACCAGTTCCATGTCGGGATCGTTGGGCAGCGGAGCCTCGCTGACGGGGCGGTCCACCTTGTACACCTCACCCGAAACGCTTACGTAGCCCAAAAGCGACACATGACTTTTGCCAACGAATTCGACGACATAACAAGATTCAAGCTGATCCTCGCCAAAGAGTTTCCAGACCACGCCATATGAGCGTCCCGCAGGCTGCTCGGGCATCGCCGGAAAGCGCTTCTTGGGATCGAGAAACCTGAGCTTGTATGTCGGACGCTCTGCCACGAAGTATCACCCTGATCGGTCGCTTGAAGAAGGAGTGGTCGCGAATAAGTCGCGACATCTACTCGGAATCTTACACGAGTCGACAGGAAATCGTCCGCTTCACGCTCGCGCCTCGACCGAGGTTCGAATCCATGCAGCGGCGACATAAAAGAAAAGCCCCCGTTGCCGGGAGCTTTAATCTCAAATGGTGCGGCGTATAGGATTCGAACCTATGACGTTCTGATTCGTAGTCAGACCCTCTATCCAGCTGAGGTAACGCCGCGACTTGTTGATTATTATGCACATCGACTGAATAAAGGTCAAGCATTTTTCGAAAAAAGTTATTGAATTTGATTTTTACTCATTTTGACCACTTGATGCGATCTTCGACGCATCGCGATATAAGAAAAGCCTCCGTTACCGGAGGCTTTAAAATTCAATTGGTGCGGCGTATAGGATTCGAACCTATGACGTTCTGATTCGTAGTCAGACCCTCTATCCAGCTGAGGTAACGCCGCAACGCACGGATTATTATGCACGTGACCCCTCGATGGGTCAAGCGACAATTTGGAAAAATTTTACGAAGTGATGATTGAGACGCCCGCGCCTCGACCGAGATTCGGATCCATGGGATACCGCCATAAAATAAAAGCCCCCGTTGCCGGAGGCTTTCAATTTCGATTGGTGCGGCGTATAGAATTCCGCGCATCCGCTTCGCGGATCCGCACCGGCTTCGCCCGCCTGCCGGCGCGCTCGCCCGCGGGCTAAAAACGCTCCGCGTTTTCTTTACGCGCGCGCCTCGACCGAGGTTCGAATCCATGCAGTGCCGACGTAAAAGAAAAGCCCCCGTTGCCGGAGGCTTTCAATTTCAATTGGTGCGGCGTATAGGATTCGAACCTATGACGTTCTGATTCGTAGTCAGACCCTCTATCCAGCTGAGGTAACGCCGC
>JAXKHW010000184.1:0-2761 GCA_036549635.1 Collinsella sp.
AGCAGCGCGTCGATATAGTTCTGGCCATAGAGCGACCAGAGCTCGGAGAGACTCATGCGGACCTCCTGCCGATAAGGAAAGGGGCTCCCGTGTGTACGGAAGCCCCGACAACTCAGTGTGGAAACAGTTTATCGCAATAAAGCGCATCGTGCGTTTCCGTATGGTTTCGTTGCGGCCGTTACTAGGCTCGCCGCTTAGGCGCCGACCTCGGGCAGCTCGGGAACATTGGTGTCGCCCGTACGGTCGCCGATGCAGATCTGCCACAGCTCGGTCCAGGTGCCATCGTCCTCAATCTTCTTAAGGAAGTCGTTGACAAAGGCGACACCGTCGGAATCGAGCGGCAGGCCGATGCCGTAAGGCTCCTTGCTGCCGAAGGGCTTGCCGGCGATCTTGTACTTGCCGGGCTCGCGAACCAGGGCGCTCTGCTGCATGTTGTTATCGATGACGTAGGCATCAACGCGACCCTGCTGGAGTGCCTGGCGGGCCTCCTCGTCGGTCTTGAACTCCTGCTGGCTGGCCTTGGGGGCGAACTCCTCCAGGATGGCGGGGCCGTTGGAGCCGGACTGGACGGCGACGTTCTTGTTGGCCAGGTCGTCGACGCTCTTGATGTCGTCGTTATCGGCGAGTACCAGGATGGCCTGCTGGGTGTAGTAGTAGGGGCCGGCAAAGGAGACGAGCTTCTTGCGCTCGTCAGTGATGGTGTAGGTGGCAAAGACGGCGTCGACCTGGCCGTTCTGCAGGACGGACTCGCGCGTGTCCGAGGTCACCTGGGTGATCTCGACTTTGTTCTCGCCCAGAATGTAGTTGGACAGAAGCTGTGCGATACCGGCGTCGAAGCCGCGGGTCTGACCGTCTTTCTCGTTGAGGAGGGAGAAGAGCGTGGAGGTCTGAACGCCACCGATCTTAAAGACGCCGGCGTCCTTGACGGCCGTGGCCCAGGTGCTGGCGGCGATGGCGTCGTCATCGGCCTTGGGGCCGTCGTTGACGAGCTTGTCGAATGCCTTGGCATCGAGCGTGGCGGAAGCCTCGGTATCCTCGGAGCTCTTGGAGGAGCCGGCGGCGGAACCCTTGTCGGCCTCGGCGCTGGTGTCGGAGCAGCCGGCAAGACCAAGGCCGGCGACGGTTGCGAAGGTGGCGGCAACGAAGCCGCGGCGGTCGAGAACGACCTGCTGGGAGAGGTTCTTGCTCATGGTGGAACACCTTTCTCAATAAAATCCCTAGCGGTTGAGTAGAGTTATACCCTATCCCGCTCAAATGGGTCAACACGAAATAACTCAGAAACATACTTGTCTTATGGGTAATTCTACCTACCAAAAAGGGACAGGTATATTTTGATAGGTTTTATCTGGGCAAACGTCGATTATTACAGCTGAGATAGTGCTTTTCGGACGGCCCGCCTCGCTGTTTTGTCTCAATCAGTAACAGGTAGACGAGGAAATGGGTTCTACCTGTTACAGATCGAGATTATCTCTTCAGGGGAATTCGAATGTCTCGATCTGTAACATCTGGACGGCTAAAAAGTCTTTATCTGTTACAGATTGAGACAAAGGTCAGGGACTAAGACGTCTTGTCTCGATCTGTAACAGTTAGACGGGAATTCGGGCCCTAGATGTTACAGATCGAGACAATTGAGTTGGGAAAATAAAAACCTCCGCAGGGGTGCTTCCCTTGCGGAGGTTATTTACTCGTTGAGTAGCCTTACGGCTTCGGCGGCCATGTTCTCGACCGTCATGCCGTTCTGCGCGAGCAGCTCGTTGGGGTCGTAGCGGTCGGGGAAGCCCTTGGCGATGCCAAAGGTGCGCGTGCGCAACGGCGTGCATGCCAGATAACATGCCACGCGCTCGCCCCAGCCGCCGTCCAAGATGCCGTCCTCGAGGGTGACGACAACGCGATGCTCGGCGGCAAGGCTGTCGAGGAACTCGCGGTCGAGCTCGGTTGCAAAGCGCGGGTTGACGAGCGTGGCCTCGATGCCGTACTCGGCAGCCAAGCGGTTTGCCACGCGCTCGCCCAGTTCAAAGAAGTCGCCAAGCGCAAGCACGGCCACATCGCGGCCATGGCGCACCATGTCGTAGCGCGCGATGCCGTAATCGGTGTCCTCAGCAGGCGCCAGATCGGGGCGGCTTACCAGGCCGATGCCCGGCACACGAATCGCCACGGGATGCTCGCGGTGGTCGAGCGACCAGCTCAGCATGGACAGGTATTCCTCCATGCAGGCCGGCGCCAAGTAGTGCATGTTGGGAAGTCCGCCCAGCATGGAAATATCAAAGAACGAGAGGTGCGTCTCGGACGTGGTGCCAAAGATCGACGCGCCAAACACCAGGATGGTTGCGGGGGCGTCGTTGAGGCACAGGTCGTGCCACAGTTCGTCGTAGGCGCGCTGCAAAAACGTGCCGTACACACCAAAGACTGGCTTGGCGCCCGAGCGTGCAAGCGCGGTGGCAAAGGTCACGGCATGCTCCTCGGCAATGCCCACGTCGACAAACTGCTTGTCTGCCGCGGCGCGAAGCTCGGGTGTAAAGCCCATGATGTAGGGTGTGGCGGCCGTGATGCCCACAACTTGCGGATCGCGCTCGATGGCGGCGCTGAGCGCCTCGCCCGTAATGTCGGCATAGGTGCGCGGCGCAGGCTCGCTCGGATGGCCCGGGCAGAGCTTGCGCCCAGTTGCCATGTCAAACGGACCCACGTGGTGCCAGCGCTCTGGGTCGCTCTGGGCTGGCTCAAAGCCCTTGCCCTTGGCGGTGGAGACGTGCAGCACGATGGG
>JAXKHW010000185.1:0-1888 GCA_036549635.1 Collinsella sp.
GCCATCGTGCGCAACGGCGAGTCCGTCGAGTCCGCTGCCGCCGGCGAGGACGTCGAGGTCGTTCTCGACCGCACTCCGTTCTATGCCGAGATGGGTGGCCAGCAGGGCGATGCCGGCGAGCTTTCCGCCGAGGGCGTTTCGCTGACCGTTTCCGATACCAAGAACCACAACGGCCTGTATGCTCACGTCGCCCACATTGCCGAGGGCACGCTGGCCGTCGGTGCTACCGTGACCGCCGCGCTCGACGCCGAGCGCCGTGGCTTCCTGCGCCGCAACCACACCGCCACGCACCTGCTCGACGCCGCCCTTAAGCAGGTCCTGGGCGAGCACGTCTCCCAGGCCGGCTCGCTGGTGACGCCCGAGCACCTGCGCTTTGACTTTACGCACTTCGAGGCCCTGTCCTCCGAGCAGCTCAAGGCTGTCGAGGACCTGGTCAACCAGCAGATCTTCGCTTCCAAGCCGGTCGTGACCCGTGTCATGGGCATCGACGAGGCTAAGGCTGCCGGCGCTGTCGCCCTGTTTGGCGAGAAGTATGGCGACGTCGTCCGCGTTGTCTCCGTGGGCGCTGAGGACCAGCCGTTCTCCCGCGAACTCTGCGGTGGCACACACGCTGCCAACACCGCCGAGATCGGCCTGTTCAAGATCATTTCCGAGTCCTCCACGGGCTCCAATGTCCGCCGTATCGAGGCCGTGACCTCTAAGGGTGCCCTCGACTATATGGCCGACCGCCTGGCACTCGTTGACGCCGCCGCCGCTGCGCTCAAGTGCCGCGTGGATGAGGTTCCCGCTCGTGTGGAGAACCTGCAGGCCGAGCTGCGCGAGACGTCCAATAAGCTCAAAAAGGCTCTGACCGGTGGCTCCTCCGACGCCATCTCCAGCGCCATCGAGGGCGCCGTCGAGCTCGACGGCTATAAGCTCGTTGTCGCTGAGCTCCAGGGCCTTGAGGCTGCCGACCTGCGCAACGTATGGGATACCGTGCATCAGAAGGTCGCCGGCCCTGTCGCTTGTGTCGTCGCCAGCGTGACTGAGAAGGGCACTCCGGCCCTGCTCGCTGCCGGCTCTGATGACGCCGTCAAGGCCGGTTTCCACGCCGGTAACGTGATCAAGCAGATCGCGGGTCTGGTCGACGGTCGCGGTGGCGGTCGTCCCAACATGGCCCAGGCCGGTGGCAAGAATGCTGCCGGCATCGCCGATGCCCTCGCGGCCGCTAAGACCGCGCTCGGCGCCTAAGAATCTAAGAAGTCACTGTGGTTGCGCTCGCGCTGGACATAGGGGAGACCAGGATTGGCATCGCCGTCTCGAGCCGTGATGGCAAGATGGCGATGCCTGTCAAGGTGCTTCCGGCTGCCGAGGTCACCGGTATGGCCAAGACGTTCCGCTACCTGGTTGAGGACTATGAGCCCGACATCCTGGTAAGCGGACGTCCCCTGACCATGGCCGGTGAGCCCGGCCCTCAGGCCGAGCGCGTTGCCGCTGTGGCACAAAAGATTGCCGACGAGCTCGATCTTCCGTTGGAGTTTGAGGACGAGCGTCTGTCCTCGCAAGAGGCCAAGCGTATCCTGCGCGAGCAGGGACTCAACGAAAAGCAGATGAGGGGCAAGATCGACATGATTGCTGCCAGCCTGTTTTTGCAGACGTGGCTCGATCGTAAAAACGAGGAGGTTTCGCATGCCTAGTGCTTCCGATCCGCGCCAGCCGAATCGTACACAGCAGCCGGCGTCGGGCCCTGCCCAGCCTGGCCAGCGTCCGGCACAGCCGACGCAGCGCGCAGCTCAGCCTGCCGCGCGCCCGGCGCAGTCCTTCTCTCGTTCGGCCCAACCTGTTCAACGGACGGGTCAGCAGCCTTCTGCTCGTTCGGTTCAGCATTCGGCTTCTCACGCGGTTCAGC
>JAXKHW010000186.1:0-3781 GCA_036549635.1 Collinsella sp.
CGTCGCGCGCGGCAAGAATCTCCTCGCGCATGCGGCCGGCTGCGGCGGCGTCAATGCACGGCAGATCGTTCGTAAGGATTGCCTTGCGGTCGGCCTCGCGATAGACCATATCGTCCATCGGCAGGTCGGAGATGCCGCCGATCTGCGCGACGTGCGCCATGACCTGAATGCCGCGGGCCTCAAGTGCCTGCAGCGCAATGCCGCCGGCGATGCATAAGGGGGCCGTTAGGCGGCCGGAAAAATGCCCGCCACCAGCGACATCGTGCATGTTGTGATACTTCACGCGCGCAGGGAAGTCCGCATGTCCGGGACGGGGCTTGCGGCGCAGCTCGGTGTAATCATTGGAGCGCGTGTTGGTGTTCTCGATAATCGCGGCGATGGGCGCGCCGGTGGTATGTCCATCGATCACACCGGCGATGATATGCGCTGCGTCGGCCTCGCGGCGTTTGGTTGCGGTCTCGTCGCGGCCGGGGGCGCGACGGTCGAGGAAGGCCTGCAGCTTCTCCTGGTCCACGGCGATGCCCGCCGGGATGCCATCGAGCGAGCAGCCGATAGCGGGGGAGTGCGATTGGCCGAAGATGCTTAAGTGCAAGACGTTGCCAAAGGTCGAGGACATGCTATTCCTCCTCGAGTGTGACCTTGCCGCCCAGCAGGCGGTAGTGGTCGAAAAAATCGGGATAGGACTTGTTGACGGCCTCGGCGCCGTGGATCACGACCTCGCCGGTGGCACGGCTCGCGGCGATGGCGGCCATCATGGCGATGCGGTGGTCGTTGTGCGAATCGACCTCGCCGCCGGTAAAGGCATCGACGCCCTTGATGATGAGGTCGTCGCCGGCAATACGCACCTGCGCGCCCAGCGCGGTGAGCTCGCGGGTGGTGGTGGCCAGGCGGTCGGATTCCTTGATACGCAGGCGGGCGCAATCGCGGATAAAGGTGCGGCCCTGTGCCAGCGAGGCCACGGCCGAGATAACGGGCACCAGGTCGGGAATGTCGTGGGCGCTCATCTCAAAGCCGGCGAGCTTGTCGGACTGCACGGTGGCGGCGTTGGTGGAGCGCACGATGCGGGCGCCAAAGCGCGAAAGCGCGGCAAGCACGTTGCGGTCGCCCTGTGCGGAGCTCAGGGACACGCCCTCGACGGTGATGGGGTCGGTGCCGATAGCGCCGGCACACAGCCAAAAGGCAGCGTTGGACCAGTCGCCCTCGACGGCCACGCTGCCGGGCGTGCGGTACGAGCCGCTGCTCACGCGGAAGTTCGTGACCTCGGGCTGGCCGTCCTTGGCCGGAATGCGCTCGACGTTGACCTCAACGCCAAAGGCCTTCATGGCCTGGATCGTTAGGTTGATGTAGGGGCGGCTCTCAATGAGGCCAGTCACCTGCACACAGGAGGGCTGGGCGAGCAACGGGGCTGCCAGCAGCAGGCCGGAGATATACTGCGAGCTTACGTTGCCCGGCAGCACAAAGGTGCCCGGGCGCATGCGTCCGCTTGTCTTGAGCGGAAAACCGCCCAGACCCTGTAGGTCGCAGCCGGCGGCAATGATCTCGTCCGAGAGCGGGGACAGCGGGCGTGCGCCTAGGCGGCCCTGTCCCACAAAGGTTGCCTCTGCCCCCAGCGCGCAGGCGACGGGCAGCATAAAGCGGAGCGTGGAGCCGCTCTCGCCGCAGTCGAGCGTGCCGCCGGCAAGGGCCTTGAGCAGGCCGAACTCAATGCTCTTCATGGTGGGGTGGACCTGGAAGCCGTCCTCGACGGTCTCGATGCGGGCGCCGAGCGCCGTGAGGCAGCGGACCGTGGCCTCAATATCGGCGCAGGTGGTGTTGCAGGTCACATGCGTCTCTCCGTTGGCAAGGGCAGCGCAGATGATGAGACGGTGCGCCATCGACTTGGACGCGATGGCGGGAACGGTGCCCTTAAGCGGGGACGGGGTGATGCGGGCTAGCATGCGGATGCGTCTCCCTTCTGGCCGAGGCCCTCGGCAATGAGTTCGTGGAAAGTGGAAAGCGGCGTGCGGTCGATGCTGCAGCGGCCAATGCCGTGCGGAATCACCAGGTCGATGGTGTCGCCCGCGCGCTTCTTGTCGTGGAGCGCCTCGGCAAAGACGGCATCGGCATTGAGGTCGCAGCGGGTCTTGAGGCCGTGGCGGGCGCAGAGCTCCTCAATACGGCCGGGCAGTGCAGCATCGCAAACGCCGTGCAGGGCCGCGGCGCGCGTGATGATGCCCATGCCGATCGACACGCAGTTGCCGTGTCCGAGCTCAAAGTGCTCGCAGGCCTCGACGGCGTGTCCGGCGCTGTGTCCAAAGTTGAGCAGCTTGCGCTGGTTGGTTTCGTGCTCGTCGGCGACGACCACGGCGCGCTTGATGTCGATGTTGCGGGCGATGATGAGTGCTACGCGGGCCACATCGCGGTTGAGCAGCTCCAGCGTGAGCGGGGTCTTCTCCAGCTCGGCGAAAAGCTCCGGGTCGGCGATCACGGCGTGCTTGACGACCTCGCCGCAGCCGTCGGCGAACTGTTCGGGCGTGAGGGTGGCCAGGCACCCCACGTCGGCGATAACCACGCTCGGCTGCCAAAAGGCGCCGGCCAAGTTCTTGCCGGCAGCCAGGTCGATGGCGGTCTTGCCGCCCACCGACGAATCCACCATGGCGAGCAGGCTCGTCGGGATCTGCACAAACTTGCAGCCGCGCATGTAGGTCGCGGCCACAAAGCCCGCCACATCGCCCACGACGCCGCCCCCGAGTGCCACGATCACGTCGGAGCGCGAAAGCTCGTGCTCGGCCACAAACTCCAAAATGGCAACATAGGTTTCGGCGCGCTTATGGGCCTCGCCGGCCTCGAAGGTGCAGATGCTCACCTCGTAGCCTGATGCCTCCAGGCTCTGCTTAACGGGCATCTGGTAGAGCGGGCCTACGTTGGTGTCCGTCACGATGACGGCCTTGGTGCCGCCGGCAGTGGCGCGCACGAGCGGTCCCGCCTGCTCCAGCAAAAACGTGCCAACATGCACCTGGTAGGGGCGTGCGGTGTCGATATCGATGGTAATCGCCATAAGCTTCGGTCCTTTCGACCTGGCGTGATAGGTGGTCTAGTGGGAGGCCTCGTCGTCGAGTGCGCGCTTAATGCGGTCGCCCTCGGCAAGGAGATTCTCCAGATAGCGCTGGTCGCGGTCCTTGAGCGCACGGCTGTAGGCGCCAAGCGACTCGATCAGATGGTCGATCTCGAAGGCGAGCGCGTCGGCGTCGTCGATCATGAGCTCGGACCACATTTGCGGGTTGAGGTGCGCCACGCGGGTGAGATCGCGGTAGCTACCGGCCGAAAAGCCGTGGTGGACCTGGGCGGTGGGGCTTTTGACGTAGGCGTTGGATACCACGTGCGCAAGCTGGCTCGTGAAGGCGATGACGCGGTCGTGCTCGGCGGCGCTGGTCACGCTGAACTTGCCAAAGCCCAAGGGGCGCACCATCTCGCGCACCTGGCCCAAAAGCTCCAGTTTGAGCGCATCGTCCACCGCGGGCGGCACGAGCACGAGTGGCGCGCCCTGGAACAGGTCGGCGCGGGAGTGTGCGTAGCCCGAGTACTGCGTGCCCGCCATGGGGTGTGCGCCCACAAAGTAAAAGCCGTGCTCACGGGCAAGCTCAAAGGCACGTTCGCACACGATGCCCTTGACGCCCACGGTGTCGATCACCACGGGACCCATGATGGCCTCGGTGTCGGTGGCGTCGGCGAGGGCCTGGGCATGCGCCTCGAGCCACTCGATGCAGGCCTCGGGGTAGCAAGCCAGGACGATGATGTCGCA
>JAXKHW010000015.1:0-6605 GCA_036549635.1 Collinsella sp.
CCGGAGCCCATCCGTTCCCAAGTGCGGCGGTATTTTACCAAACCGAGCAGCCAATCTAGCGCAGGGAGCGCAGGCCGCCGGCATCCTTGTCGAGCACCGTAAAGCGCACGGCATCCAGGTGCTCCAAGATGCTGATGGCGCGTCTGCGCGACACACCCAGGGCCTCGCGCAGCACGCTCGTGGTCGCAGCGCCGCCGGCTGCCTCAATGGCGACGGCGACGAGCTCACGCGCATGGGCCTCGGCGGTAGCAGACAGGGCAACGTCGCGCTCGACCTTAACGATCGAGCGGTTGAGCGAAAGCTCGCGCAGGGCACGCGTCATGGCGTCGCGGCCGAGCTGCAGCTGTTCGCCCACCTCGGGAAGCGCCGGTGCATCGAGGCCGGCTTCGTCCAGCAAGGCAACGATACGTTCGCAGGCCTCGCGCACCACACGCGCCGCGGCGGCAGCGGAGTGCGGGTCGAATACCTCGGCACCCTCGGCGGCGCACACGCCACGCGAGCAGCCCTCGGCAATCAGAGCCGCGGCAACGACTTCATCGGCGGCAGGCCACGCAGCATGGGCGACGGCGCCGGGCGTAAAGCCCGTCTCCTTAGGAGACGCTGTGTGCATGGCTGACAGGGTCGCCGCCAGTGCGTCCATCGCAGCGTCGAGCACAGCGGCATTCGTATACAGCGTACCGCCCGAGCCGGCAAGCTCGCGAACAACACCTCGCGCCACCAACCCGTGCAGTGCGGCATCGACCTCGCCGACACCAAGATCCAAAGCCTCGGCAACATCAGCCGTCGTAACCGGCAGCGTCTGCAGCGCCAGCCAAGCGCCCACACCGCCCGCGATATCGCCGGACTCAAGCGCCGCATACAGCGCACGCTCTCCTTCGGCAAGCTCGCGCGAGCGACGGCAGCGCGAAAGCAGCACGCGCCCGCCGCCAATAAGCATCACGGGCGAATAGGACAGCACCACGGCATGGTCCCCGGCGCGCAGCGGCAGCGAGTTTTCCAAACGCACCTGAACAATACGGGTCTCGCCCACCGCCATGGGGGCCTCACCCTCCATGAACATGATGCGACCGACAACCTCGGCTGTACCCGCCATCACGTGCACACGCGCACCCGACTCGAGCACACGCGGCTTGGCTCCCTCGCGACCCAAATACGTAAACGCCATCATAAATCGCATCGTCTGGCCAAAGCGGCCCGCCACACCGAGCATCTCACCGCGATCGAGCGCGGCGACGGCATCGCCCACCAAGTTGAGCGCCACACGCTGACCGGGCAACGCCCGCAGCGTATCGCCATGCACCTGAATCCCACGCACGCGACAGGCCGTACGCGACGGCAGCGCGACAAGCTCATCCCCCACCGCGACGGGCGCATCGTGCAGCGTTCCCGTCACCACGGTACCGGCGCCCTTGATCGTAAAGCAACGGTCGATGGGCAGGCGCGGTGCGGCATTGCTCCGATCAGAACGGTCGCGGCAGGCGTCCCAGCAGGCACTTACCTGCTCGTCGAGCGCAACCAGCAGGTTATCGATTCCCGCGCCGGTCTTGGACGACACGGGCACAATCGGCGCGCCCTCAAACACGGTACCCGACAAAAAGTCATCGACATCGAGCTCGGCAAGCTCGGTCATCTCGGCGTCGGCCAGGTCGCACATCGTCAGCGCGACCACCATATGCGTAACGCCCAGCAGCTCCAGCACATGCACGTGCTCGCGGGTCTGCGGCATCACGCCCTCGACAGCCGAAACCACAAGCACCGCCACGTCGATGCCCGTGGCGCCCTGCACCATGGCGCGCAAGTAATGCGCGTGGCCCGGCACGTCGACCAGGCCAACGATCTTGCCACTCGGCAGTGCCAGCTCGCCAAAGCCCAGCTCCACGGTCATACCGCGACGGCGCTCAACCTCCAGACGGTCGGGATTCTTGCCGGTCAACGCCTCGATCAGTGCCGACTTACCATGGTCAACGTGGCCCGCCGTGCCAACGATAACGGGACACTCTACCAGCGCTTGAACCTCACTCATCGAGCAATCGCCTTCTCAACGCACGCGACGAGCGTCGATGCCGCCGTCTCGATATCGCGGTCACCCACGAGTGTGCGCACGTCAAACAGGACGCGATCGTGCGAGGCGCGCGTGACGACCGGCGTGTCGAAATCTTGGACGAGCGAGCGCTTGAGTGCGTCAACGGAAAGACGCTCATCGACGAGGCGCACGGCAACGCACATGGTGGGCAGCTCCACGGTAGGCAGCGAGCCGCCACCAGGGGTCGACGATTCCTCGACGATCTCAACCTGAACGGCACACGGGTAGCCAGCCTTATCGAGCCCGGCGACCATACGATCGCGCAGCTTGCGGGCACGTCGCTCCAAATGGGCCTGCGGCAGCGTAAGCATGCTGAGCACCGGAATATCGCGATGGGCAACATCGGCGCCGTCCATGTAGATACGCAGCGTGGCCTCGAGCGCCGTCAGCGCGAGCTTGCCCGGGCGCAGGGCGCGCATAAGCGGATGTGACCCACAGGCCTGGACCAGATTGCGACGGCCCATGATAATGCCCGCTTGTGCGGCACCGAGCAGTTTATCGCCCGAGCACGACACCAAATCGAGCCCCGCCGCAACCGAAGCCGGCGTAGGCTCTTCGCCGCCGCGCACCAAGATGTCGTCGGGCAACAGCGCGCCCGACCCCTGGTCCTCGTAGAACAGCAGGCCATGCTTGTGGGCCAGAGCGGCAAGCTCCCGAGAGCCCACCTCCTCGTGAAAGCCCTCGATGCGATAGTTGGAAGGATGGACCTTGAGGATCATGGCCGTATCGGGTGTGATGGCTTGCTCATAATCTGCCAGGTGCGTGCGGTTGGTGGCGCCGACCTCGACGAGTTTGGCGCCCGAAGCCGCCATGACATCGGGGATGCGGAAGCTGCCGCCGATCTCGACAAGCTCGCCGCGGCTGACGATAACCTCCTTGCCTGCGGCATGGGTCGCCAGCACCAGCAGTACCGCGGCGGCGTTGTTGTTGACCACGAGCGCGTCCTCGGCACCGGTGAGCGAGCGGATCAGCTGCGCGGCGTGCTCCTTGCGCGACCCGCGCGAACAAGTGTCCACACTGTACTCGAGCGTGCTGTACCCGCGCGCGACCTCGGCCACGGCCTTGGCGACCGACTCCGCGAGCGGGGCGCGGCCCAAGTTGGTATGGATGACCACACCCGTGGCATTAACTGCTGGGCGCAGGCTCGGCAACGCGGAGCGATGCGCACGCCACTCGATGGCCGAAGCCAGGTCGCGCTTGGAGCGCGGGGCGGCGCCGGCGCGAATGGCGGCGCGCTCCTCGTCGAGCTCGGCCGTGACGGCGGCATGCACCACCGCGTCGCAGGTCTCCCCCGCCGCCTTCACCACCGGCCACTCGGCAAGCAGCTCGTTGACGGAAGGAATAGCGCGAAGGCGGGCGCGTACCTCATCGGACATGTTCTGGCTATCGCTCATGTGCGGCCTTTCAAAACCAAAGGTGAATCAATCGTTCGAACGTCAAACTATCAGCCAATTCGATCGGCTGAGTCAATCAATCGCTATTATCCTCGCGCGCCGCGATCTTTTCCACGCGAACGGCGTTTTCCTGAGTGAGCGCGGCGCCCGTCAACGGGTCCCAACGCAACGGTGTATGGTCGAGCGGGCCGACGCCCAAGGCTTGAGCGCCGCCGGCATCGGCGCCAAACGAACGTCCGCCGGGGGCGGCCGACGTAAAGATACACGCCGGATGCAGATACGGCGTCGTCTCCACGCGCACGTGGTCGCGGCCCATATCGCTCACGAGCTCGACGATCTCGCCGTCGGCGATGCCCATGTGCGCAGCAGCATCGGCATTCATCTGCACGGCATCCAGGTCCGATCCAGCCTCGGCGGCACCTTGGGCCGCAAGCCTGCGCGAGGTGTGCGACTCAAAGGGACGGTTACCGCTAATGAGGCGAAACATCCCCGGGCCGGGCTCCACCATGGGCGCAATCCAGTTGGGCACACGACCCATGCCGACTCGTTCCCATACGTCGCTTGCCAGCGCAATTTTGCCGCCGGCAAGCGGAATCACCGGCTCACCCGTGCGCGACGGCAGCGCCACGCCCGTATCGGCCCAGCCGCGCTCCTTGAGCTCGTCCAGATCGATCCCAAAAGGCGCCACCTGGGCAGCCGTCAGATCGTCAGACGTAAACTGGAAATACTCGCCCACGCCACACGCCTGCGCCAGACCGGCAAAAATCTCCCGACCGGGACGTGTGCCGTCATGCTGCACGGGCAGCACGGCGTTGCGGTAGAACACGCGCGAATCGTTGACGCCCACGACTGTGCCCACACCGCGGTCGGCCTCCAGATACGTCACGTCGGGCAGCACGAAGTCAGAAGCACGCGCCGTCTCGGACCAGCGAATATCAATCGTCACGAGCAGGTCAAGCTGTTCCAGAATCGATAGCCACGCACCGGCGTTGCCATAGCCCGCGCCGGGATTGCTGGCGTAAACGATCAGCCCGCGCAGGTCCCCGGCCAGAATCGACTGGCCGATGGTCGTGCACAGGCCGCGCTCGGGATCGACGAGCGGATAGCGCTCGGACCCCAGCTTGGGCCCATGCGGCACCGGCGGCGTCGCACAGCGCATGGGATCAAGGTCGCCCAACAAAAGCGACGTGGGCGGGTTGAGCGCACCGCCCGCATGCCCGATACAGCCCAGCAGCACATCAACCAAGCAGATAGCGCGCGCGGTCTGGGTGCTATTGGCATACGCGATACCGATGCCACCGTGAAAGCCCGCATCCACCACGGCGGCAGGCGCGGCGGCAGCCAGATCGCGCGCCGTGGCGACAATCTCTGCGGCCGGCACGTCGCACATCGACTCGGCCCACTCGGGCGTCCAAGCACGGGCCGCCTGCGCCAGCTCGTCAAAGCCTGTGGCGTAGCGGTCCACGAACTCGTGATCGTACAGGTCCTCGGCTACCAGCACATGTGCGATACCCAGCAGCAACGCCAAATCGCATCCGGGACGCACGCGCAGCCAGCGGTCGGCGAGCGCGGCCGAACCGCTGCGCCGGGGGTCAACCACGATGATCTTCGCCCCGCGCCGGCGCGCATCGTTGAGTGCGTCAACGGCTCCCATCGTCGACGAATCGACAATGGAACGCCCCAAATACATGATGCAATCGGTATGCTCCAGGTCGGAGGCGGGGCTATAGCCCAGGCTGTGCTCCCAACCGGTAAGTCGGCTTACCTCGCAGGCGCCATCGGCAGCGTACACGTTGGGCGAGCCCAGCGCATGCATAAAACGATACGCCCAGTAGCGGTCGAACGAGGGAACGCCGAGCGTCATGCCCAGCGCGCGCGGACCATGCCCGTCAACAATCCCCAAAAGGCGCTCGGCAATCTGGGCAAACGCCTCGTCCCAGGTAATCGCATCGAACCCCGAGCCATCCCGGCGGCGTCGCATGGGGTGCACAATGCGGTCGCGCTCGTCAAACGGCATTGCCAGGCGATGGCGCCCGCGGGCGCACAGGGCACGCGCCGCGCACGGATGCCCCACAACCGGCAACTCAGCCACCACACGACCGTCCTCAACGCGTGCCGCAAAGGCGCAATCGGCATAGCATCCCCCGCATGTGGTCACCACAGCGCGACCGTCACGCTCCACAGCAGATGCCATCTCGATTACCCCTTTCACAAGCCAAACACAACAGGCCAACAGCCCGGCAACGAGCCCCAGACCCAAAAAGCCTCCCACACAGCAACGCCCCGCGGGAGGCCCAACGTCAAACAGACGGTACCTTACGCCTCGGACTTCTTGGCGTAGACAAACCAGTAGCCGAGCGCGATCAGAACCGCACCGCCCACGATGTTGCCCAGCGTGGCGGCGGATAGGTTAAACGCAATACCCGCGACGTTGAGCGCATCGGCCCCGGCAACCTTGGCACCATAGCCGCACGCGTGCATCACGGCACCCATGGGCAAAAAGTACATGTTGGCAACGCAGTGCTCAAAACCGCAGGCCACAAAAGCGGCGATGGGCAGCAGAATGCCCACAACCTTATCGACCACGGTCTTGCCGGCGGTACCGATCCACACGGCCAGGCACACAAAGATGTTGCACAGGATGCCGCGGAAGAAGATCGTCACCCAGTCGATCGTCACCTTGCCGGCGGCGACGCTCACCATGGAGTTGGCGACCGCCTCGCCGTTGAGTTTATAGATGCCGGCCATGTACACCAAAAAGACGATGAACAGGGCACCGACAAAATTGCCGACCCACACGACGACCCAGGCCTTAAGCATCTGGACAAGGGTGATCTTTTTGCTCTTGAGCGCGCAGACCATAAGCGAATTGCCGGTAAACAGCTCGGCGCCGCACACCAGCACCAGCACCAGGCCCAGGCAAAAGCACAGGCCGCCCACGACGCGCTGGGCACCCCAGCCCAGCGTGCTGTCGCTCAAAAACACCGTAAAGAACAAGCCGCCGAAGGCGATAAACGCGCCGGCGAACATTGCCAACAGAAAGGCCTTAGCGACCGGCAGGTTGGCCTTGGTCACGCCGGCGGCCTCGGTCTTGGCCTCGATCGCGGCGGGCGCCAGGCAATCGGGAG
>JAXKHW010000187.1:0-3102 GCA_036549635.1 Collinsella sp.
AAAAATCACGCCGCCCACCTTGATGCCAAAGAGCTTGGCGTGCTTGCGGCCACGCAGCAGCTTGACGATCTCGTCGTAGGTGTCCAGGTTCTCGACCATAATGAACGGCTTGTCGGCGCCCAGCGTAAAGAAGCCCGTAAAGTGCACGGGACGGTTGGGAGCAACCTTAATCGCCTGCATGCTGATGCCCTTTTCGGTCATACGCCGAATCAGGCGCTCGCCGTGCTTGCCGTCAAAGGCCTTCTCATCGTTAAAAATCTGATAGGCGCGCTGGCGACGCGAAGCGACCGGCGTGTCGGCACCGCGATTCTGCTCAATCCAAGCCTGGATGATCGCAATCTCCTCGGCAATCTTGCGGTTGGACATCTCGTTGTGCTGAGTGCGCTGCGGAGCCTTTTTGCCATCCTTGCCCTCGACCTTAACGATTTGAGTCTGCTGCTCCTTAATCTTGGAGAGCGCCGTAGGCGTGGGAACGACCTTGAGCAGCTGCCTGCCCAGGACACGGGCCAGAGCAAACGCCGAAAGCTCGCCATGAGCGGGCGGCTCAGGCTGCTGGGCGGCCGCATCGTTTGCAGTCGGTTTGGGCTGCGCCTGGGATTTGCGCTTGGAATCTGCCTGAGCTTTGCGCTCTTGCTTTGGCGCGGACGAGCTCTTTTGCGAACGTTCGGGCTTGTCCCCCTTCGCCGGCTGGCGCTTGGGTTGCCCCACCGGGGCCTCAGCCTTCGCATCCTTGCTTTGCGTCGCCGCCTTCTCGGCCGCGGCCTCGGCATTTGAGCCACGACCGCCACGGTGACGACGACGGCGGGGCTTGCTCGAAGCGCTCTCCCCCGTCTGCTTATCAGCGGACTGCTGAGCTTTGAGCTCGGTGTCAGCCGCAGGCTGCGACTCGGAAGGTTGCTGCTCGCGAGCCGCCGGCTCAACGGTTTTCTCGGTTTGTTCGGCCTTATCGGCCTGAGCGGTCGAAGCCGGCTCGCCCTTCTCCTGACGCTTTACGGGATACGCGCGCCCCGCAAAACCGCGGCCGGGACGACACGAACCCGGAGCCTTCTTGGCACACTCCTCAACATCGTCTGCAACCTCGGAAGGCTCTTCAGCCTCATGTGCGACATCCTGCTGTGCAGCCTTAAAGTGAGCACCGCGACGACGCTTGGGCTCTTGGGCCCCCACGGGCTTTTGCTCCTTCGCGGGCTTCTGCGACTCAGTAGCAACCTCGGTCTCAACGGCCTCGGTATCGAGCTCATCCTTTTGAGCCACGGCGCGACGGAAGCGCTCCTGCTGGGCACGGCGCTGAGCATCGCGCTTGCCGCCCCCGCCAAAACCGCCGCGGCTGGCCTTGGCCGTAAAGGCTCGAACAACGCTCTCATCAAGCAGCTCGTCGGTATCGACATGCTCGCGCGGAGCTGTTTTCACCGAAGCGGGCGCCTCGACAACGTCCTCGACGGCCTCTTCGGCAGCCTCGGCAAGCTGCTCCTGGACATCACTTATCTCGGCATGAATGGTATAGAATGCCGGGCGTCCGTTAATGCCGCTGCCCTCGATCTTGGTAACGATCTTTGCCGCGATGAGTTCGTCGCGCATCGCCTTGGTGTCGCATTCCTTATCGACGGAGCGGAAAATCTGCGCTAGCGCGCTCGATTTGATTTTGAGTGCCTTGCGGCAGAGCAGGTCGTAGGCAACCAGCTTGGCGCGCTCGGTAGAAAGCGACGTCTGGCTGCTCAGACGCTCAGCCAGGGCATCGACATTATTTTGGTTATCGGAATATACCGTCTTGGCCACGGGGCCCCTTTCATATGTACACATATACGTCTATATGGTACAACGCGCGAGCCTATCCACGCAAAACATCTGCGAGGACGCCCTTGCATCACCCGTTCTCGCAAGAAAAAAGACCGGGTCCGCGTCGTTGCGGGCCCGGTCTTTCCGAGTCATATGGATGGAACGGTTAGCCCATCAAGCTAACTAGGCCTTGGCAGCCTCGGCGTCGGCGGGAGCCTCGGCGACAGCGGCGCGGCCGTACTCGGCCTTGCCCATCTCGGACCACTCGGGCTCCTCGTCGGGCATGGAACCGGCCTCCTTACCGAAGAACTCCTTGAGGCAGTTGACGGCAACGATGAGGCCCAGGACCATCAGCAGGACGGCGAAGACGAGCTGCAGGCCCTTGGTGGCGGCGACGGAAACGGCAGCCGTGGTGGCGGTAGCCGGGATGGTGCCGAAGAAGCCGTAGACCTGGACGGCGGTCATGCAGCCCATGGCGCTCTGGACCAGCGAGGTGAAGGTGCAGCAGAGCAGGAAGACGACGGGCACGTAGAGCATCCAACCCTTGCGGCCGGTGCACTTGCAGAACACGGCGAGGGTGATCATAGTCATACCGCCGAGCA
Source organism: Collinsella sp. (assembly GCA_036549635.1). GTDB lineage: Bacteria > Actinomycetota > Coriobacteriia > Coriobacteriales > Coriobacteriaceae > Collinsella. The sequence goes on from JAXKHW010000187.1 coordinate 2,379, forward strand.
ACTGGTTGGAAGCACCAAAGAGCGGCCAGATGTTGGCATAGCCACCAAAGGCGAGAGCGAGGCCAGGAAGCAGGGTAACGACCGTGGCGAACCAGGGGTTGCCGAGGACCTTCATGTAGCCGGCCTTGGACTCGATGGCCAGGGCATCGTTGGTCTGGGCAAAGAACTCGGAGAACGAGGTGCGAGCGATGCGGGCGACGGCATCGAGCGAGGTCAGGGCCAGAGCGGAAACGTTCATGGTCATGAAGACGGTTGCGAGCGTGCCGTCAACGCCGAAGGCCTGCATACCGCGGGAGATGCCGGCGGCGAAGATCTGGAACGGGGTGGAAGCGACACCGGCGTTGAGGGCGCCGGTACCGGCGGTGTTCATATCGGAGAACATGATGCCGGCAACGATGATGGCAAGGATGCCGACGAAGGACTCGACGATCATGGCGCCGTAACCGACCTTGACGGCGTCCTGCTCCTTCTCGACCTGCTTGGAGGAGGTACCAGAAGAAACGAGGCTGTGGAAACCGGAGAGAGCACCGCAGGCAACGGAGACAAACAGGACCGGGAACATCATGCCGGAGGCAGTGGAGAAGCCGGTGAAGACCGGAGCGGTGATAGTGGCCTGACCGTTGACGCCCAGGACGACGATGCCGAGGACAGCGCAGACGATCATGACGATCATCATGATGGAAGTGAGGTAGTCACGCGGGGTCTTGAGCATCTGGATGGGCAT
>JAXKHW010000188.1:0-1806 GCA_036549635.1 Collinsella sp.
CGAAATGCCGACGTTAAACGCCATGGGCTCAACCGAACTTGCGAGTACCATCGACTTGGGATGGCGGCTGCGTGCCACGTCCATAAAGTGCGTGATGCATGAGACCGAGAACAGGTACATGAGCATCGCCAGGCTAAAGACAAAGACCAGCGCGAGCGGCATGGCGGCGCCCACGGCAAACAGCCCGAGCAGTGCCGCCGCCTGCAGCACAAACCTAACCAGCAGCGCCTTCATGCCAAAACGCGCATCGATCCATCCGCCCAGGATGTTCGAGATCAGGCAGAACACGCCATAGGCCATAAGTGTGGTGCTCGCCTGAACGGTATCCATGCCCAGCACCTGCTCCAGATAAGGCGTCACGTAGCCGTAGAATACGTAGACCGAGCCCACGCCAAACAAGAAGATGAGCATGCCGGTGATGATACTCGGCTCGCGTAGTAGCCCCGCCTGCTCGCGGAAGGTGGCGGGCTCATCGGTCTGCCCGGCGCGAGGCATAAACGCCACGAGCGCGCTACAGATCAAAACGGCAAAGGTCAGCGTGCCGTACATGGCCACGTGCCAATCGAGTGTGTCGGCCACAAACTTGCCAATCGAGGTCACAAAGACCATCGCCACGGAAAACGCGCCGTACACGACCGAGATGGCAAGTGAGGTTTGCTGCGGGGATAGCAGCTCAGGGATGTACGTCACGCCCACGGCGAGCAGCGCACCCGAGACAGAGCCCAGGACAATGCGTGAGATAAACAGCACCTGGAAGTTGGGAGCCAACGCCATGACCAGGTTGCCGAGCACAAAGACGACGCTATAGCACACGAGCAGCTGGTAGCGGCGAAAACGCCCCGTGCTGAGCGCAAGCACCGGCGTGGCGATAGCGTAGACGAGCGCAAACACGCTGATGAGCTGGCCCGCAGTGGCAAGTGATATGCCGAGTTCCGTTGCCAAGTCGCTTTCGATGCCGATGACCACGAACTCGGAGCAGCCGAGCGAGAATCCCAACAGCACGAGCAGCGCCAGGCAGAGCTTGGTGCGCGCGGGGGAGAGCGCGGCGGCGGTTGGCTTACTTTTAGGCGTGGTTGCGGCGGCCAAGGTTGTCACTCCAATGTCGCATGAATAAGCGGGATTCAATCCCTGCAACTCTAACAGAATGTGACAAAGGGGCAGTCCCTTTGTCACATGGAGGGCTTGCCTGTATAGTCGCAATACAGGCGAAGATGGTCTCAGGTACATCGCGGGCGGCAGGAGATCCCATGGGTATGCACACGACAAAGGTTGCAGTGGGCGAGGGCAAGTTTGCGCTCGAGGCCCAGCTGACGGTGACGCCGCGAGGCATGGCGGTGTACGCCTGCTCGCCGGAGTTTGCGCACCTGGGCGCCACGGCGCAGGCCATTCCGCGCCCCGAGCCCGGCCGTACGACAACGGTGAGCATCCTGGCCGTTCCGTGCCATCGAGACGAGATCCCGGCGCACGATATCGCGGCGGCGCTGGCCACGCGCTTTGGCGTGCCGGTAGTTGCAAGCACGGGTTTTCATGTTGAACAAGCGAGCGGTGACGACCTGCAGCGCGTGCTCGACACCACCAAGGAGCTCATCGCCGCGCTCGAGGAAGCCGCAGCCCGCATTCTGCGCGCCGGCTGGGATGAGGGCGGTGCGGGCGCCGAGGTCGTGGCGGTCGATGCTGCGACCGGCGAGGCGCTTGGCCCCGTCGACCGCATCGAGGCCCATGCTGGTGAGGGCATCCTGCATCAGGCATTTCTGACGCTTTTGGTCGAGGGCCGGGGCGAAGACGCGCGCCTGCTGCTCTGTCGCC
>JAXKHW010000189.1:0-2837 GCA_036549635.1 Collinsella sp.
CCCGCGGATATTAGCTTGCCAGGCAAGCGTCGACTAAACGTGCAGCGCGCGCGGGCTCTCCCGACGGGAAACGAAAAAGCCCGGTTGAAACCGGGCTCGTACGATTATGCCTATTGACAATGGCTTTCTCATATTAAAAGGGCCCCGTTGCCGGGACCCTCCTCGTTTCGATGGAGCCAACGAGCGGATTCGAACCGCTGACCTACGCATTACGAGTGCGTTGCTCTACCAGCTGAGCCACGTTGGCATATCATGCGGTTGACGGGCACATGCGCGTCAACGGTTGATAATCATACGGGTAAGTGCGCAAACGCGCAAGGCCTTTCATTAAATGTGTCAAATTAAACCTGTCGTTTTTCTGACACACACAGTGAGCGACCGACCACAGTGCCGCAGATTGCCCTGAAAGAGGAGGGCGCACGCCTTGCGTGCGGCGCCCGACGATTGAAGGGCAAGGTGCGGTGCTGTGGCCGGTCGCAGTCGCGAGTCGCTAGTGACCACCCAGGTATGAAATCGTGCCCTTAAGCACACTTTGAGTTGCAGCGGCGGCCTTCTCGGCAGCCTTAAGAGCATCCTCGTGGCTGTTGTCGATCATGCCCGCCTTGTTGGTCACAAGCGTGATACCCAAGACCTCCATGCCCAAAGCCTTTGCCATAATGGCCTCGCACACCGTCGAGCAGCCCACGTAGTCGGCGCCCAGCGTATTGAGCATGCGCACCTCGGCGGCAGTCTCATACGTGGGACCCAACAGACCGGCATATACGCCCTCCGCAAGATGCAGACCCGCATCACGAGCCGCCGCACGGGCAAACTCGGCAAGGTAGCCAGAGTAAGCGCCCGCCATAGGGATAAACGGCGTATCCGCCTCGGCGGCAGCGACACCTTGAGGGGTCGCCAGCGGGTTTTGGCCAGTAAGGTTGATGTGATCGGTAATGAGACCCACCATGCCCGAGGCCACAGCAGAAACAGCGCCCGAAGCGCAGGTGAGGATGATGTCGCGACAACCCAAGCGATGAGCATGACGGACAAGCGAGGTCACCTGCAGCGGGCTGTAGCCCTGATACAGGTGCACACGGCCCGGATACACCACCACGGGAACACCCTCAAGCGTGCCGATGATCACCTCGTAGCGATGCCCCTCCACAGGAATCGCCTCGGTGGGAAAGCCATCGATGTCCTCGTACTTGATGCGGCGCACCACGCGCACCTCATCGGCAAGCGGGGCCAGGCCGCTGCCGAGCACCAACGCGATGGGATGCTCCATGCTGGGCTCGCAATACTCAACAAGCTTTTCGTCTGCTACCACAATGTGTCCTTCCTGTTCAAACAAGGCGGCCGTCACGCCAGAACCGGCGCGAAGCTGCCCCGAAAACGTGCCGTCGTATATGCGGTCAAGGCCGCACGATGGGCTCTTGGATTTCAGGATAGCAAGACTCGCGCCGCATGCGCGTGCGATATCGAGCGAACGGCGAGCACCGTCCGCGTACGCACGGGTCACGTCAACGCCCTCGGCCGTGACGACCCGCGACCCGCATCGCTCCGCCGGCGGTCGCGGACAGGCAAGGCCGCCTAAGACCTCGGGACAAACGGGGACCACCGCCCCTTCTCCCCCACGTCTGCGCAAGCAGCGCACTAAACGTTCGACCGCTAAAGAGGGCTTGGCGCCCCCGTCGTAGCGAACGGGAGCGCCAAGCAGGCATTCACTTATAAGAACACGAAGCGACATCGTGCCCTCCCAGTATCTTTACTGATACAGACCGTACAGGGTGATATTCGCCTTGGCATACAGGCCATTGACGAACTCGGTCCACTTGCCGCCAGACTCAGAGTTGGCCTGCGCGTACTGCTGATAGGCCGTGTAGTAGGCGGTCAGCGCCTGGCCATACGTAGCGGAATCAGCCGTGAACTCCTGGCCGGCAAGCGCCTGCGCGTACACACCGTCGGTGGAAGCCCAGGTGCCCTTCTCGGCATCCCACTCATCGCCCGCAAGCTTGATGATGTAGTCGGCGTAATCCTTAGATGCGGTGTCCTCGTTGCCGTCCTCCGGCTGCGCGGGGGCCTCGGGCATGGTGGCAGAAGAAGTGCCCACAATCTTATCGTAGAGCTTCTGCATGGTAGCCTGCTGCTTGACGATGGTCTTTGCCTGATCCTTGGTCACGCCGTACTGCTGAGACATCTGGCTGTAATCGCTCATGCCCAAAGCGCCCTCGGCATACTCCTTCATCTCCTTTTCGGTAACGGAGATACCGCGAGCCTCGGCCTCGTTAAGCAGAATGTGGTTACGTGCATAGGAGAGCACGATATCGGCGGAAGGCGTGGGATAGGTGTCGTCGCTTTGCTTGACGCTGTCCAGACTGTACTGGCTCTCAATAGCCTCGCGCGCGGTGACATCGATGCTCTTGCCGTTATAGGAATACGAAGCCACAACGGTATCGAGCTGATCGGACGTGAGGGAAGCGGAGTCGGCGCCCTTGTGGGCAAAACCGCCCGAACCGATAAAATATCCCAAAACAGCAGCGATAATCACGGCCACAACGGCGATGGCAATGGCGATCTTCTGGCGCTTGCCGCAGCCTGCGGCCTCGTCTTCCTCATCGTCGTCTTCCTCATCGTCCTCGGGCATGAGGTTCTCGTCTGCCGCGTCCTCGGCCATCTTGCGCTCGGCGCGCTCGGCCTCTTTCTCGGCGGTAGTGCCAGCGGCCATATGTTCAGCGGAGGTACCCTCCACAAGCTCCACCTCGTTCTCGTCGATATCGCCCGGGGTATCGCCGCGGCCGATGATCTCGATACCGTCGACCTCTTCACGGTCGTTTTTCTTCTGAATCAAACCCATATCG
>JAXKHW010000190.1:0-3325 GCA_036549635.1 Collinsella sp.
ACTCGGCGGTCTGCCGAGCGGTGTTTCGGCATGTCTTTCAGGATGTAGTGTATCCCCTTATGGGCCGGAATATACAAAATCTAAGTCAATTCATATAAGATTTCTTATTGCTGAGAGTTTAGGTTCTTAAATGCGCAGGTAGATGCGCTGAATGAGTTCTCGGCAAATCTATTGAGATCTATGTAGAGATGGCTGAGGTTTGCGTCCGGGGGTGCCTGGGGGCCGTCTTGCGGAAAGCTCATCCCGGTTTGAGCGTGGATTCCGGGTCGCAGTTTCCGTCTGAAGGCTCAACCGGAAACCGTATCCCGTTTTGAGAGCTGATACCGGCTCGCATTTTCCGCTAGCGGGCCTAACCGGAAACTGCAACCCGTTTTTCGACAAAATAATGGGATGCGGTTTCCGCAAGCACGCTCAATCGCCCTATATTTCAAGTCACCTTTAGCTAACATTTATGCAGATCAACGGCCCCACCTGCGCGTTTTTTAGTAAACCTTGGCATACTCGGCGAACGGTATGAAGATGCCGGCCAGAGGGTATTGCAAACGGTCGCTCCCGTGGTATGTTTTTGCCCGAATCAAACCGGCGCGCATCGCCTGTAGCGTCGGTCAACAGAGAGGAAACTACCATGGCTCATCCCGTAATTGATGCCGACGAGTGCATCGCTTGTGGCGTTTGCGTCGACTCCTGCCCCGCTGGCGTTCTGGAGCTCCAGGACGTCGCTACCGTCGCTGACGAGGACTCCTGCGTCGCCTGTGGCGCTTGCCAGGACGCTTGCCCCGCTGGCGCGATCACCGAGATCGTCGAGGAGTAACAACTCCCCCACTGCACACTCAAAAGTACACCGTGCACAAAAAAGGAGGCCTCCGCATCGCCGCGGAGGCCTCCTTTTGCATATGTGGGCAGCTAATTTGGAGCGGGACCCTTGGCAGTTGCGGTGGAATAGTTCCTGTTTTATGTCTTGGATGCCGATTTTAGGAACTATTTCACCGCAACTTATAGATGCGGCGTCGACTAGGACAAATCGTCTTCGTAGGGCATCAGGTCTGCTAGGTAGCCTTTTTCCTTGAGCATCGCCTCGATCTCGTCGAGGGTCTGTTCGTCCTCCGCCGCAATGCGATGGAAGTGATAGCCGCTCGTCACCGTTAGCAGCGGAAAGCTCTTGCCACTCTCGATATCGCGCAGATAGCGCTCGACATCGCGACGATTGCGGATGTCCAGGTCGGCCGTAATCTTACCGTACACGCGGTGATTGACGATCACGTTGAGCACGGCGCCGCCGGCGTCGACGATACTCGTGAGCTCATCGCCCGCCTGCTCCACGCTGTGGCGCACCTTAACAAGACGCGTGGGCACGGCGGGGCTGCTCGCGGCTTCCTGCAGCACGTAGCCGCGGTTGGTCGCCACGATATCGTGCCCATCGGCGCGCAGCAGGGCGATGTCCTGCACCACGACCTGGCGGCTCACACCCACCTCGTGGGCAAGCGCGCTGCCCGATACGGGTCCCTTGGCTCCCTCGAGCACGGCCATGATGGCACGGCGACGCTCGCGGGCGTCCATTATTTACCGTCCAGCAGACGCAGGTGCTTGAGCGAGAGGTCGAGAATCGGCGCAGAGTGCGTCAGCGCCCCCGAGCTAATAAAGTCAACGCCCAGGTCGGCGAGCGCGCGAATATTGTCGGCGTCCACGTTGCCCGAGCACTCGGTCTTGGCGCGGCCGGCGATAAGCTCAATGGCGGCAGCCATATCGTCGTGGGTCATGTTGTCGAACATGATGATGTCGGCGCCGGCCTCCACGGCCTCGCGCACCATGTCCAGATTCTCGCACTCAATCTCGACCGTCGTGGTAAACGACGCATGGGCGCGCGCCATCTCGATCGCGCGCGTCACGCCACCGGCGGCATCGATGTGGTTGTCCTTGAGCATGACGGCCGTCGACAGGTTGTAGCGGTGGTTGCTGCCGCCGCCGATTTCAACCGCCGCCTTCTCAAACACGCGCATGCCCGGCGTGGTCTTGCGCGTGTCGACGAGCACGGTCTTGGTTCCCTCGAGCGCCGCGGCCATGCTGTGCGTGTAGGTAGCGATACCGCTCATGCGCTGCAGGTAGTTGAGCGCCACGCGCTCACCCGAAAGCAGCACGCGCGCATCGCCGCGCACCTGACCCACATGGTCGCCGGCGTGCACCTCGTCGCCATCGGCAACGTCGAGCAGAACCGAGCTCTGCGAATCCAGCAGCTCAAAGGTGCGGGCAAACACATCCAAGCCGGCGATGATGCCATCGGCTTTGGCGATAAGCTCCACCGTGGCGGGACGCGCCGTGGGACACACGCTCGCCGTGCTCACGTCCTCAAACGTAATGTCCTCGCGCAGAGCCTGCAGAATCAGATCATCGACGACGAGCTTCATGGTAATGGGATTCATGGTCTACTCCTCCACGGCCTGCGTGCCGGCGGCACGGGCCAAATCATCGATTGCCAGAGGGTCGGCGCCCAGGGCGCGATGACGGCCATCGAGCGCGGGATCGCCTGCCTGCTCCACGGCCAGTGACTCGCCGGTACGCATATACCACGCGGCGCGACGACCCCAGACCAGCGCCTCGAGCAGGCTGTTTGAAGCCAGGCGATTCTTGCCGTGAACGCCGTTGCAGGCCGTCTCGCCGGCGGCGTAGAGCTCGGGCATCGAGGTGCGGCCGTCCTTGTCGACCCACACGCCGCCCATAAAGTAGTGCTGCGTGGGCGTAACGGGGATGGGCTCGTCCAAGATGTCGCGGCCGTCCTCCAGGCAGCGCGCGCGGATATTGGCAAAGTGCCCGGTCACCACGTCGCGCTCGACGGGGGCAAAGCTCAGCCACTCGTGCTCGGTGCCGTCCTGCTTCATCTGCTCGCGGATGGCGGCGGCGACCACATCGCGCGGCTGCAACTCGTCGGTAAAACGCTCGCCGGCGGCGTTGAGCAAAATCGCGCCCTCGCCGCGGCAGCTCTCGCTGATTAGGAACGTGCGACCCGGCTGCGGCGAGAACAGACCCGTGGGATGGATCTGCACGTAGTCCAGGTGCTCCATCTTAATGCCATGCTCCTGAGCGATGTAGCAGGCGTCGCCCGTGAGCTGCGGGTAGTTGGTCGAGTGGTCGTACACGCCGCCAATGCCACCCGTCGCCCACAGCGTGTGGCGGGCATGGATCTTAAACGGCTTACTGGCATGCACGCCCTCAACGGCATTTGCCAGCTCGTCGGCGGGGCGAACCGAGTTGTCCTCGTCCACGGCTACGGCGACGACGCCGGTGCACACCGTGGCGCCATCGCGCTCGCCCGTTAGGATGTCGGTCATGG
>JAXKHW010000191.1:0-1916 GCA_036549635.1 Collinsella sp.
CTTCTCGCCGTGATACATGCCGTGGCACTCGGGCAGCATCGTCAGGCCATTGTGGATGGCATGAGCAGCAGCAAGGCCCGAGCTCTCAAAGCCAATGCCGGAGAGCAGCGTGTTTGCCTCGATGATGTGCTCCACGGCAGGCGTCAGCGCACCTTTCTCCAACGCGACCTTGGCCTTCACGCCATCGGCCATAAGCGTCTCGTAGCAGAGCTTGGCAAGTGCCAGACCAGCCATACCGCCCTTGCCGCCGGCGCAAGTGCCACCGTCGGCATCGTGCGTCGCCTGGGCCTCAAAGTAGGTTGCGAGCGCATCGCCCATGCCGGAAACCGTCAGGCGCACCGGGCTCGCCGCGATAACTGTCGTATCCATCAGGACAATATTGGGGTTTGCCTTAAGGAAGAGATACTTGTCGAACTGGCCGTCATCGGTATAAAGCACCGAAAGCGCCGAACACGGGGCATCGGTCGAAGCAATGGTGGGGCAAATGATAACCGGGGACTCCAGGTAGTAGGCGACGGCCTTCGCGGTGTCGAGGATCTTGCCGCCACCGACGCCGACGATGATGTCGCAACCGTTGTCGCGAGCGAGCGCAACCAGGCGATCGACCTCGCCCTTGGAGCACTCGCCGTTAAAGTCCTCAAACAGCAGCTCGGCCTTGGCCTCGGCAAAGCCGCCCTCGATCTTGGCACCGACGCGCTTCTTGCCCGAAGGCGTCACGATGACGAGGGCCTTAGCGCCGAGCGGCTCGACATAGGAGCCGAGCTTGGCGAGCTCGTCCGGACCCTGGATGTACTTGCTGGGGCTATTGAAAATTGCAGCCATAACTATCCCGTTCTCTAAAAGAAAAAAGAAAGGGGCTCCGTACAGATACGTGCGGAGCCCCTCGTTACGATAACAAGAGTCGATTAGAAATCGATGTCGGTGTCGTAGTAGCAGGCCTTGAGGATCTTCTCGAAGTCGGCAGCCTTGGTCTCACGCGGGTTCTCGGGCGTGCAGGCGTCCTGCTCGGCGTTCGCGGCGATCTCGGGCAGCTTGGCGAGGAACTCCTCCTCGGAAACCATCTGCGGGTTCTCGGCGTCGACCTTCACGCCACCATTCGCGTAATCCTTGATGGACTGCGGAATGTTGAGCTGGTCGTTGAGGTCGCGGATCTTCTGGACGAGCGCGGCGATGAGCTCCTCGTTGGTCTCGCCGGGAAGGTGCAGGATCTCCTTGGCCACGTAAGCGTAACGCTCGGCAGCACGCGGGTCCTTGGAGTTCCACTGGATGACCTTGCCCAGGTACATGGCGTTAGCGGCACCGTGGATGATGTGGCCGTTCTCGAAGGCAGCACCGGTCTTGTGAGCCATGGAGTGAACGATGCCGAGCAGGCCCGAGGAGAAGGCGATACCGGCGATGCACTGAGCCTCGTGCATGTGCTGACGGGCCTCATGGTCGCCAGCATAGGACTTGGGCAGCCACTCGACGATCTCGCGGATGCCGTGCAGGGCGTTGGCGTCGGTGAACATAGAGGCGCAGGTGGAAACGTAGGCCTCCATGCAGTGGGTCAGAGCATCCATGCCGGTGTGAGCGCACAGCTTGGCGGGCATGGTGTAGGTGAGCTCGGGGTCGACGATGGCGACATCAGGGGTGATGTTGAAGTCGGCCAGCGGGTACTTGATGCCCTTGGCGTAGTCGGTAATGACGGAGAACGCGGTGACCTCGGTAGCGGTGCCGGAGGTAGAGGAGATGGCGCAGAAATGAGCCTTCTGACGCAGCTCGGGGAAGCTGAACGGCTGGATGATGTTATCGAAGGACTCCTCGGGATACTCGTAGAAGACCCACATGGCCTTAGCGGCATCGATGGGCGAGCCGCCGCCGAGGGCGATAATCCAGTCGGGCTCGAACTCGCGCATGGCCTCGGCGCCCTTCATAAC
>JAXKHW010000192.1:0-4071 GCA_036549635.1 Collinsella sp.
ATGCGTGGTGCAGGGCATGTGAACACCCTCATATGGGACAACAAACCACGCCCCAAAGATTGTAACCCCCTACTTCGTGTGCGGGATACCCAGCACGTCGAGCGCGTTGGCCATAATGGACTGGAACGGCACCGCAGCGGCATCTGAGCCGCTCGGCGTTCCGTCGAGCGTGATATAGCACAGCACCTTGGGCGATTGTGCCGGTGCAAAGCCCATAAAGGACGACATGTAGTTCTCCTTGAGGTAGCCGCCGTTCTCGTCGGCACGTTCGGCCGTACCGGTCTTACCCGCCACGTCATAGCCGTCAACCGCGCCGCCAACGCCCGTTCCCTCGGACACGACCGTCTGCATGCACGATGTCACCTGGGATGCGGCGTCCTCCGAAATCGCGCGCTCGCCTTCGCCCCAGTCCTTCTCGTCGCCTTTGCTGGACTTATAGAAGTGCGGTGTCATCATCACGCCGCCGTTGGCGATGCCGCCCACGGCACGTGCGATCTCAATCGGCGAGACGGACAGTGCCTGTCCAAAGCTCATCGAGCCCAGCGTGGCGCCGTCATACTGGTCACGCTCCTTGACGATACCCAGGCTCTCTCCCGGAAAATCGACACCCGAGCTGTGACCGATGCCCCACTTGTCCACATAGGCGGCAAAGTCGTCGGCACCGATCTTGCGCCCCACTAGGACAAAGCCCACGTTGGACGAACGGCGCATCATCTCGCGCACATCCATGGTCATGGCATAGTCGCGCTTGTCGGCATCGGTGACGGTATCGTCGCCCACCTTGATGCTCGCCGGCACCTCAAACGACGTACTCGATCGCACGACGCCCAAGTCGAAGCCGGCGCCCGCCACGAGCGTCTTAAAGACCGAGCCGGGCTCGTAGGCGTCGGTGACCAGGCGCAGATTCATATCCTCGGTCTTGGCATTCTCCAGATCGGTCTGGTCGTAGGTCGGGTACGAGCAGGCTGCCAAAATCTCGCCTGTCGTAGGATCGGTGACCAGCGCCGAGCCGTTCTTGGCCTTAGTCTTCTCAACTGCCTCTGCCAGGGCATCCTCGGCCGCACGCTGGATATTGACGTCGAGCGTCGTCACGATATCAACGCCGTCGACCGCAGCCACCTTTTTATAGGCACCGCCCGCGATATAGCTGCCGTCCCTCGCGCGCTCGCGTACGAGAGAACCGTTCGTGCCGGTCAGAAGCTTGTTGTATTGCTTTTCGAGACCCGTCAAGCCATCGTTGTCTACATTCACTACACCCAGCACCTGCGATGCCAGATTGCCGTATGGATATACGCGCTTCATGGCCTGCTCAAAAAGCACGCCGGGCAGGTTCTTCTTCTCCAGCGCCGCAACATCGTCTTCGTCCACCTGGCGCTTGATATACACCCAGGTTCCATCGGACTCAACGAGCTTGCGGCAGGTCTTTTTATCGATTCCAGTTGCCTTGACCAGCGCCGACACCGTCTTGTCAACATCCTCGACAAGCTGCGGGTTCACGGCGATGTTGCGACATTCGACCGACGACGCCAACACGTTGCCGTTGCGGTCGTAGATGGTGCCGCGTTTGGCATAGAGGGTCTGCGCAAGCAGGCGGCGCGCATCGGCACGCTCGCGCAGTTTATCGGCTTCGACAATTTGATAGTCGGCAAGGCGAAAGACGCCCAAGCCCAAGCCAAGCCCAATGAAGCCCATGACGGCTTTGCGGCGAGGCAGAGGTGCGCCTGTGAGCCATTCGGTCGACGAACTCTTGCGCGACCTGGTGTTATGCACTTGAGGGCCGCCCGAGCCGCGAAGTCGCGACGCCGGGTCGTTGCCACGGGACTGCCCGGCGTTGTAAGATTGCCGACCCGTTCCTTGATAACCAGAACGTCCCCGCGACGAGGGACGTCCAGAACCGCGGCCCCCATCGGAACCGCGGCGATAGTCATTTGTCATACTCAGCTACCGTCTTGCTACTGAGCGGTCGCGGTCGCGTTGGCGCCCGCGGCTGCATCCTGCGAAAAGTCAAGTGTAACGCTCTCGCTGGGCTCCACCATGCCATAAGCGCCCGCAAGGTCGCGAATGCGCGTGTCGGCGCCATAGACCGAATGCATGACCTCCAGGTCGGAGCTCTCATCGGTCGCCTTTTCGAGCGTGCTGGTAAGCTCGGCGTTGCTGTTGAGCACCTGGGCCGTAACGCCGGCGAGCGCCACGCGGGCGACGCCGATCGTCATGAAGATAGCCGCAATGATGCAAAACGTTTTAAGAACGCTCATGAAAACCGGGCTTACCGCCTGGTTTGCCTGACGGCCCGCGCCCGTGTAGACATCAAAGCGCGGCGTGCGCTGCTCACGGGGAGCAACGGGGGCCTGCGGCGTCTCACGATAGGCGGGCATGGCGTTCATATCATAGGCGAGTGCTGCGCTTGAAGTGTTGTAGCCCATGATATGCCGCCTCCCATCCCGAGTACGTTGGTAGTGTGTTTAAGCTTCGTTTATGGTGCGAGCGGGAGGTCCAATATCGCGCGGTCGCGCCTACAGACGCTGTGCCACGCGAATTTTGGCTGATCTCGCCCGAGGGTTGCGCTCAACCTCATCAGGCTGGGCAACCAAGGGTTTGCGGGTGATGACCTTGAGTATCGGCACGTTGCCGCACACGCACACCGGAATCTCCGGCGGACACGTGCACCCCTGGCTCATCTCCTTAAAGTGGTTCTTAACGATACGGTCCTCGAGCGAGTGATACGAGATGACGCAGATACGTCCGCCCGGGTTGAGCCACCTGGTGGCGGCATCAAGCCCTCGTTCGAGCACATCGAGCTCGTGATTGACCTCGATGCGAATGGCCTGGAAACTTTTCTTGGCCGGGTGTCCGCCATGCCGACGAGCGGCAGCCGGGATACCCGCCTTGATGATCTCGACAAATTGGCCGGTGGTTTCGATCGGTTCTTGCTCGCGGCGGCGCACGATCTCGCGCGCGATCTGCGAGGCGAACTTCTCTTCGCCGTAGACGCGTAGAATCCGGGCGAGGTCGTGTTCGTTATAGGTGTTGATGACCTCAGCTGCGTTTAAGGTGTTATTACCCGGATCCATCCGCATGTCCAATGGGGCGTCCTCGTTATACGAAAAGCCCCTGCCAGGGATATCGAGTTGCGGCGACGAAACGCCCAAATCGAACAGGAAGCCATCGACCCCGGGCACCTCGGCCGAGCAAAGCAGCTCGTCCAAGTCGCCGAAGTTGCCCTTCAGCAGCTGGTGCGGAACGCCGGGAACCTCGCGGTCCAGACGGGCGCCAGCGGCCTCGAGGGCCATGTCGTCCTGATCGACGCCGAGCAAAAGGCCCGTCTCCCCCACCTGCGCGGCCATCTTTACCGAATGGCCGGCACCGCCAAGGGTGCAATCGCAGACAACGGAGCCGCTCTTTAGCCGCAGCGACTCAAGCACTTCGCCGAGCATGACAGGTTCATGCCGATATTCTTGTGTCAAGATCCCACGCTCCATCCGTTACCCGTGCCTTGCCCTTACGAGAAGAAGAGGTCCAGCAGGGCCTCATCGTCATCGTCCTCATCGGCCGCGGCGCGATCCCAAACCTCAAGGTGGTCGTAGTTGCCCACAACCGTGACCTCGCGGTCGAGGTTCGCCTGCTTGCGGAGAGACTCGGAAAGACCGATACGACCGGCGCTGTCCACGTCCATCGACGTGGTGCGCTTGTTGATCGCCCTCATGAGCTTCTGGTCATTAATGTCACGCGGGTTAAAACCCTCGTGGCCCTCACGACCCGCGAAGAGTCCTTCGACCCACTTATCGAAGGCCTCGGCAGAGAACACGTACAGAGCATCGACATCCAGGGCTTTGAACACGCGAACGTGCTCTCCAAGCTCCTCGCGAAGGGGTGCAGGCAGGGACAGACGACCTTTTGCATCGAGATTGCGCTCGTATGCACCCGTCATTCCCATGTGCACCCTCCCCTCGGTTACTCAGATGGCACGTACGCGGGGAACCGCCCCGCCTGTCGACGTCATTAATAATATGGGGAACCACCCCATTTTTCAACACCTTTCCCCACCCCTTCCCCCACCCCGCCCCACCACTC
>JAXKHW010000193.1:0-5755 GCA_036549635.1 Collinsella sp.
CCGACATCACGGGTAAGTTCACCTTTACCGTGACCGCCGACGAGGCAGGTGCCCCGATGCCCGAGCGCACGACCGTAACCAACGACGCAGCCGGTAACGTGGACTTTGGCAAGATCCACTTTACGCTCGAGGACCTCAACCACGCCCTGGGCGTGACGGACGATGCGACCGATAAGGCCGAGGCAGACGAAGCTGACGACGTCGATGCTGACGAGGCAGAGGCCGACGCCGACGCTGATGCCAACGCTGACGAGCCCGGCGACGAGTCCGAGCCCGCAGCCCCCACCGCTCCGCGCTCGCACACCTTTACCTACACGGTGGCCGAGTCCGGTAGCGCCCCTGGTGTGACCAACGACGCCAACGCCATGCGCAAGGTTTCCTACACCGTGACTGACGACGGTACCGGACATCTGCGTGTCGTGCGCGAGGGCGACGACGGTGCAGGCTTCACGTTCACCAACACCTACAGCGTGACGCCCACCGATTCTTCCGTGACCGATCAGGTCAAGACGGTCAAGCGTCTGACCGGCCGCGACCTTGCAGCCGGCGAGTTCACGTTTGAGCTGCTCGAGGACGGCGTGGTTGTCGCCAGCGGCGCCAACGACGCCAGCGGCACCGTTACGCTGAGCCCGATCCGCTACGAGGCGCCCGGTACGCACACGTACACGCTGCGCGAGGCTTGCCCCAACGCGCTCGGCCTGTACAAGGGCGTCACCTATGACGGCACGACCCACACCGTCGTGACCACCGTCTCCGACAGCGGCGACGGCATGCTGAGCGCGACGCACAAGCTCGAGGGAACCACCGAGTCGGCTGGTTTTACCAACAAGTATCACGCCATGCCCACCCAAGTCTCCATCGGCGCCATCAAGGTGCTCGAGGGACGCGAGCTCAAGAAGGACGAGTTTAGCTTTAAGCTCGTTGGCGAGGACATCGAGTCCACCGTCACCAACGATGCCGACGGTAAGATCAACTTCGACAAGTTTGAGTACAGCGAGCCCGGTGCGCACGTCTACACCATCAGCGAAGTCAAGGGCGACGAGGCCGGTATGACCTACGACAAGTCCGTCTTTACCGCGACCGTCAACGTGGTCGACGACGGTGAGGGCAACCTCAAGGCGAACGTCGCCTTTACCAAGGGTGACAAGAGCGTCGAGGGCATCGTGTTCAACAACACGTACAAGAAGCCCGAGACGCCCGTGCCGACGCCCGATCCCGGCACGCCCAAGACCGTGACGAACATCGTCAAGACGGTCAAGGGTTTCCTGCCCACCACGGGTGACCAGCAGGCCGCCGCACTGCTCATGGCATTCGTCATCGCCATGGCCGGCGTTGGAGCCCTGGTCTGGGGTATCCGTAAGCGCTAGGCACGCTGGCAGCGCCCGGGGCCAAAAGGCCCCGGGCGGCCGGCGGGGAGCCAGAACATAGCCCCCACCCCCACCCCCAGCCGCCACGGAGGCATCTCCCTCCTCCGTGGCGGTGCTTTTGTGCGTTGGGGAGGAGGGCGCGCCACGAAAACGGCCCATCTACTACGTTTAATCCCTTACCCCCAACCATGCCGAAAAGCGCGAAAACAAAACCGCAGGTAGAACGCCTGCGGTTTTGTTCAAAACGAAGGTTTGGTCAGGGGTATCGAGTCAAACGTAGTAGATGGGCCGATTTCGTGGCGAGCACCGTCAGCCGATCTCCGCGGGCGGAAGAAAACGGATCATTTTGGTCCCGCGAGGCTTGCGGAGGTACTCGTGCAGGGCCGCCCGAACAAAACTATGCCGGTTTACTACGATGAATCCGAGATTCCTGACCACACCCGCATTTTTGCAAATATCGCAAGTGTTCTACCTGCGGTTTTGTAAGTGCGCAATTTGCCGTGGTCGGAGATATGCGGTTCATCGTAGTAAACCGGCATAGTTTTGAAATGGCATCAAATTGGCGGCAGCCAGCGGCTAGCCTCGCAGATAGGCGATGGCGATTTGGGTGCGGTTGCGTAGCCCCATTTTGGCTAGGATTGAGCTGATGTGGTTGCGCACGGTGCCTTCGCCCATATAGGCGGTGGCAGCGATCTCCTTGTTGTCGAGGCCGCGGGCGATGAGCTCGGCGACTTCGAACTCGCGGTCGGTCAGACCGGCAAAGGCGGCGGGCCGGCGGGTCGCGCCGGCCTCGACGTCCGCCCCATCAAAGTTGATATCTTCGATCGCCTTGCCCTCGAGCACGCGTTTGCCGTCCATGACCTGCGCCAACGCCGGCGGAATGGCAGCGACATCGGTCTTGATCAGGTAGCCGCGGGCGCCCAGCTTGAGCGCCGACACAATGTACTCGTCATCCGAGAACGTCGTCAGAAACACCACGCGCGCCGCAGGGTCGTGCTCAAGGATCTCGCGCGCGGCCGAAAGGCCGTCGCGTCCCGGCATCTGGATGTCGAGCAGCGCAATATCGGGTGCGTGCTCGGCGTAGAGCGCCACCGCATCGTTGCCGTTGGCACCGGTGCCCACCACTTCGATCTGCGGCTGGGCGCCCAAGATAATCTTGAGCGAATCGACCACCAAGCGGTCGTCGTCGACAACGATGAGCCTCATCGGCCCTCATCTCCTTGCTGTTTGGGAACGGTGGCAAACACACGCCAGCCGCCGGCGCCGGCACGCGGGCCGGCGGTGAAGGTGCCGCCAAGCGCCTCGATGCGCTCGCGCATGGAGGCGAGCCCCATGCCCTCCGCGGTGCCGCGGCCGCTTGCTTGGACCTCACCCACGCCATCGTCGGTAACAATGAGCTGGTAAAACGACGGATGCTCCATGCACCGTACGGTGACGGTCTGGGCGCAAGCGTGGCGTATGGTATTGGAGAGCGCTTCGCGCAGGACCGCTGCAAAGCAGTTGGCGACGTTTGCGGGCGCATGTTCGGCCATAACTTCAAGCTCAATCTGCGGGCCGCCGTCCGAGCGTGTGCCTTCGACAATGCGTTCGAGCTGCACGGAAAGGTCGACGGCGTTGTCGTTGAGCGCGTGGACGCTGGCGCGCACAAGCTGGAGCGCCTCGTCAACCGTGCGTTTAACGTCGGCGAAATCGGCGGCGACGCCAGGCTCGTCGGCGTGGACCACGCGTAGGGCTTCGGCCTGCAGTGAGGCGCGCGTGAGCTGGTGCCCGACGTTATCGTGGATCTCGCGCGCGATGCGGGCGCGTTCGGCGAGCGTCGCGAGCTCGACTTCGTAGTCCTGGCGATCGGCAAGATCGCGGTTGCGCGCCTCGAGCGCGAGGGCTCGTTCCTGCAGCTCGTCGCGGGTGCGGCGCATGCGCCGCTGCTCGCGCTCCAACTGGGCGGTGCGTAGCGATAGCAAGGTGGCGGCAACCGAAAGGATGGCGGTCAGCAGGAGCGTTCGTGCGGTAAGCGCATCGGCGCGAAGGTCCGCGACGAGCGCAAAGGCAAAGACGGAGCCAATGCCCAACGCGACCCAGGCGTGCTCGCGGCGCACGCGTCGCGCGATGTCATAGAGGGCGAGAGGCGCAAACGGCACAAACGGCGGCACGAAGACAGCCGCGATGATGCAGGCGTAGCTCGCTGCCTCGCTTGCGCGTCGGGCGCGTTTCCCCTGTGCGACCTCGGCCAGCGAGGTGGCAATAATGCCAAGGCAAAACGCCACAACCAGACGAGCGTCCACGGCAAGACCCATGGCGGCCGCAATACAGCACGCCAGCACGATCGATTTGTCGAAAAGCCTGTTCATACGGGTATTGTACGCGAAGCTGCGCGTGGTGGAGGGGCCGCCTAGCGCAACCGTGACATTCCTCCCGCACGGTGGGGCGGTCGCGTCAGCGGGCCACGCGACCGAGCCCCCGCACTCGTGACAAAGCTCACTGGTGCGCGCCGTCCGCTCCTGCGATGATGCAATCGTACCGGGCCGCAATCAACAGAAGGGCCGCCTCATGACAGACATCGTCCACGTCGAAAACCTCGTCAAGCGCTACGACGACCTTATCGCGCTTGACCACTTTAACCTCAGCATCGCCCCCGGCGAGATCTTTGGCCTGCTGGGCCCCAACGGCTCGGGCAAGACCACGTCCATCAACTGCATCCTGCAGCTGCTCGCCTACGACAAGGGCACCATCGAGCTGTTCGGCGAGCCCATGACGCCCGCCCGCTACGACCTCAAGCGCCGCATCGGCGTGGTCCCGCAGCAAGTTGCGGTGTTTGACGAGCTCACCGTGCGCGAGAATATCGACTATTTCTGCAGCCTTTACGTTAGCGACCGCAAGCGCCGCCGTGCGCTGGTGGACGAGGCGATCGACTTTGTCGGCCTGGGCGACTTTGCCAAGTTCCGCCCCGGCAAGCTCTCGGGCGGCCTGGCGCGTCGCCTCAACATTGCCTGCGGCATTGCGCACAAGCCCGAGCTCATCTTCTTTGATGAGCCCACGGTGGCAGTCGACCCGCAGAGTCGCAACGCCATCCTGGAGGGCATCTGCCGCTTGCGCGACGAGGGCGCCACGGTGGTGTATACCAGCCATTACATGGAGGAAGTCGAGCAGATTTGCAGCCGCATCATGATCATGGACGGCGGGCGCGTGCTGGCGCAGGGCACCAACGACGAGCTCAAGCGCATGATTCAGATGGGCGAGCGCGTGACTGTCGAGGTTGGCGCCGTAGAGACCGCCACGGTCGAGCGGCTGCGCGCCCTCGAGCACGTGCTTTCGGTTGAGCTGTCCGGCGGCGAGCTCGTCTGCACCTGCGAAGCGAGCCCGCACAATTTGGTCGACATCCTCGACACGCTGCGCGCCGCCGACGTGGCGCTCGGCCGCGTGTGGAGCGAGCCGCCGACCCTCAACGACGTGTTCCTCGAGATCACCGGCCGTGAGCTGCGCGACTAGGGGGCAGTCATGTTCAACACCATCATCACTACGGTCAAGACGCTGCTGCGCCGGCCGAGCACGTGGGTCTGGGGCGCGATCTTTCCCATTGCGCTTTCCACGATGTTCATGTTTATGTTCGCGAACCTCAGCTCCGACGGCAAGATCGACCCGGTGCCGGTTGCCGTCGTGTCGGACGAGGCCTGGGACGCCTCGACCTTTAAGGACGTGGCGACCTCGCTTGCCAAGGAGAGCGACGACCAACTGCTCGAGATCCACGAGTGCGACGACGCAGCCGATGCGAACCGTGCGCTCAAGGCCGGCGAGGTCGCGGGCATCTATGCGGTCGACGACGCGGGTACGCCCAAACTCACGCTGCTTTCGAGCTATGACAGCTCGCGTGCGTCGTCGGTGCTCACCGACCGCAGCATTCTGGAAACGGTGGCAAGCTCGTATACACAAAATGCCGAGCTCATGTCCCAGATTGCCCAAGACAATCCGGCGGCGCTCACCGACCCGGAGGCGGTTGCGCGCGCCCTGTCGCTCGAGGGCAGTACCCGCCGCGTAAGTCTGACACGCACAACGCCCGACGGCACGGTCATCTACTACTACGCGCTCTTTGGCCTGGTCGCGATGATGTCTGCCGAGTTTGCCGCCTTGAGCGTCGTCGACCTGCAGCCCAATCTGTCGGGCCTTGGCGCACGTCGCTGCGTGGGCGGCCTTTCCAAGACGGCGTCGCTGACCGGTATCTTTGTGGGCTCGTGGCTGGCTTCCTTTGCCTCGATGACGATTGCGATCGGCTACGTGCGCCTGGTCGTGGGCGTCGACTTTGGCGGGCGCGAGGGGCTGTGTCTGGTGGGTGGCGCCGCTTCCGCGCTTGCCGCCACGGGCTTGGGCCTTTTTGTGGGCACGCTTCCCGTTAA
>JAXKHW010000016.1:0-20686 GCA_036549635.1 Collinsella sp.
GAACGGGGCACGGGTGGCACCGAAGATGCCGGCCACGTGGTCCTCGAAGATGTTCAGGAAGTTCACGAAAGATCACTCTCCGTATAGGTTCTTTGGTATCCGAGCAAATATAGGCATATCCCAACGATTATAGAGGATAGGATTCCCGCAACCGCCGCCTTGGCGACGACCGCGGCTGCAAGGCTGGCAATTTCCATATGGTGTGCAAGACAGGACGCCGCTGCGCAGCCGATGCCGGTGACAGCGATGGCGGCGATTGCGGCAAGGTTTGAGCCCTGGTCGGCACGCTTGGCATGGGCATTGAGCAGCGCGGATGACGTTGCGGCAGTTGCCGCGATCAGCCCAAAGGCAGTCCAAAGGAGCGGGTCTCCCAGCGCTGCGGCAACGTTACCGAGCCCCAGCACGCCTCCGGCTGAAAGCGCGACCGTGGCCAGACGGGCAAAAAGCGCGCCCATGCCCGTTGCCGCGGCGGCGCTTGCCGGGCCGAGCCAAAATGACGCGACGCCGGCGGCGACCCCAGCTGCCAGGAAGGTATTGCCGGTCAGACAGCCAAGCGCGAGTGCACAGGTGAGTGCGGCGCTCGCGGCAGCCTCGGTGCGACCCCAGGCGATCCACCAACCGGACATGGCGGCGGCAAAGATCACCGCGACGGGCAACATCGACAGGATGCCCTGCGCCTGCATGGTGGCGTTGGCCATGAGCACCAAAAAGCCCACAGCCGAGATGGCCGAGCCAATCTGGGGGGCCAGGCCAGCCGCCGCTCCGATTGCGATAGCCGCAATGACCAGGCCGGGAAGCGCCGCGACCCCGGCCGTTTGCATCAGCAAAAAGCTAAAGGTGCCGCACGTTAGCGCCGAGATAATGCGCATGGTGTAGTCGCGCGCATGGCTCCAGCGCGTGCCCGCCCAGCCGAGTACGGGGTCGACCTCGATGGCGTCGTCCTCGTAGTGCGACGGCTCGATACCGTCGAGCTCCTGCTCGTCATCCGAAAGCTCGCCAACCATTTGCTCCAGGCTGCGACGGCCCTCGCGCACGCTGCCCAGACCGGCAAGGAGCTGGTCGCAAAATGCCTCGATGCTGTTGGGGCGGTCCTGCGGCATGGGGGAGAGCGCGCTCATGAGCGCGCTCTCGGCTCCCGGGGGAAAGTGTGGTATCAGCTCGCTGGGATAGGTGGCGCCGCCGATGATGCGGTCGAGCGAGTCGGCGGGCGTGGCCGCCATAAAGGGAGCGTTGCCGCACAGGCCCTCGTAGATCACACAGGCGAGGGCAAAGACATCGGCGCGCTCATCGACCGTGCCGGTCTCGATATCGAGCTGCTCGGGCGGCATGTAGCCGATGGTGCCGCCGCGTGAGCCGCCAAAGCCACCGGCAGACGACAGTCGCGCCATGCCAAAGTCGGTGAGCTTTACATTGCCCGAGTGGTCGATGAGCACGTTGGCGGGCTTAATGTCCAGGTGGAGTACGCCGTTACTGTGGGCGAAGGTGAGCGCCTGGCCCAGGGCATCGGCAATGGCCGCGGCCTCGTCAAAGGTAAGTGAGTGGCCGTCCGCGCGGTGCAAAAACTCGGCCAGCGACATGCCATCGACATATTCCATAACCAGGTAGGCATAGGCTGTGTCGTGCGTAAAGTCGATGACCTGCACGATGTTGGGATGTTGAAGCATGGCGGCAGTGTGCGCCTCGCGCAGGACATCCATGATGTCGCTAGCAGGCATGCCGGCACCGTTGATAAGGGGGATGCGTTTAATGGCGACGCGGCGGCGCAGGTGCGTGTCGCGGCAGATCTCGATGGAGCCAAAACCGCCGGTCGCAAGTGTCTCGAGCGGCTGGTACCGCTTGAGCAGCTCGCGAGAGCTGGTGCCCTCCAAAGGAACGTCCGGCGAGAACCGGGCGGTATGTTGCGAGAAAAGCGGCATGGCCAACCCTCGTGCGTTTAAAGTTCGTTTGCGAGTGGCGGGCGCGGGGCCGAGCCGTTCGCGGTGGCATAGATGCTGCTAGTGTAGCACGCTCGGGTGCATGGGGAGGATAGCGGGATGCGAGGCTGCCCGTCTGGCTTGGCCTTAGCGCTTCTTCTTGTTCTTCTTCTGCTTGCGCTGCTTGCCCTTGTTGTCCTGGGGCTTGTCGCCCTGCTTGGCCTCGGCGGCGGCCTTCTCGGCCTTCATTTTCTTCTTCTTGGTCTCGATGCGGAGTTTTTTGTTGATGCGGGCCTTGAGGAAGGGACCGAACTGCTCGGCATCGCCACGGACGAAGGTGTCCTTGGGGATCGTCACGCCCTGGTCGGCGAACATGGCCACAAAGATGCGCTCGCCGTCGAGTACGTGGTCGAGCTTGTCAAACGGGAAGAACTGCGACTTGCCGCTCTTGCCCCAAACCATCAGGCCGTCCTCGTTGGCGGCGACGCGGCGATAGCGGCCACCCATGGACTCGTCGGCCTCGACGGCGTCGATAAAGTCGCGGGCGAGCGTGTGGTGCAGGTTCTTGCTCCACCAGGCCAAAAAGGCGCCGAACACGATCAACACGACGCCGAACTTGATCCAGCTGCCGCCGGCCACCAGCATGCCGATGCCGATGAGCGCGGCAACTGCCGCGGCGACATACAGCGAGCCGCGACGCCTGGGCGAGGCGACCAGGCGGGCGAAGTCGGTGACCAGGTCGTTTTCGTACTGGTACTCGTTGAGGTACAGGATGCCGTCATCGGCTGCGGCCTGCTCCTCGAGCGCGACCTCGACCTGGTCGGCTGCTTCGGAGGGAACGAGGTTGCTCTCTGCGTCTGCCATGCTCTTTGGACTCCTATCGCGGCGGGCTCGCCGTACGGGTTATTATGGAATACAGTATGCCGTGCGACCGCATGGCCGCCGCGGCAACAAGACTCAGTATACCCGGGGGAGCACCCATGGAATCGTTGTACCGAAAGTATCGCCCGCTCACCTTCGACTCCGTGGTGGGCCAGCAGCATATCGTCTCGACGCTCGAGCACGCCATCACCGAGGGGCGCCTGTCCCATGCGTACCTGTTCTGCGGACCGCGCGGCACGGGCAAGACCACCATGGCGCGTATTCTTGCCAAGGCGCTGCTCTGTCGCAATGCCGAGGCGGCGCGCGCCGAGGGTGCGAGCGGCTGCATGCCCGACGGCACCTGCGAGGAGTGTGAGCTCATTGCCGAGGGCAACCACCCCGATGTCTACGAGCTCGATGCCGCAAGCCGTACCGGCGTAGACAACGTGCGCGAGGAGATCATCAACTCCGTCAACTTTGCCCCAGTGCGCGGCAAGTACAAGATTTATATCATCGACGAGGTCCACATGCTCACGACGGCGGCGTTCAACGCGCTGCTCAAGACGCTTGAGGAGCCGCCGGCACACGTGATCTTTGTGCTGTGCACCACCGACCCGCAAAAGATTCTGGAGACCATTCTCTCACGCTGCCAGCGCTTCGATTTCCACCGCATCGGCAACGAGGATATCGAGCATCGCCTGTCTTACGTGTGCGAGCAGGAGGGCTTCGATTACGACGACGAGGCACTCGCCATTGTGGCGCGCCATGCCAAGGGCGGTATGCGCGACGCGCTTTCCACGCTGGAGCAGCTGAGCGTCTTTGGCAACGGTTCTGTGCATGCGGACGACGCCCGCTCGCTTTTGGGCGAGGTTTCGGACCAGATTCTGGGCGAGTTTTCCCGCGCCATTGCCGATCGCGATGTTGCCGAGCTCTATGGACTGATCCGTGCGCAGGTCGAGGAGGGCAATGACCTGCTGGAGCTGACGCGCGACCTGGTGGCGCATGTGCGCGACGTGTACGTTGCCTGCGTTGCCGGTGCCCGTGCCGAGCTGTTTGAGGGCGGCTCCGAGCAGGCCGAGGCGCTTGCTGCCGAGGCCGCTGCCTTTGGCGAGCATCCTGCCGACCGCCTGGCCCGCGTGCTGACGGTGCTCGACGATGCCGCACTGGAGATGAGGGGCGCGAGCGACGTGCGCCTGGTGCTCGAGATTGCCTGCACGCGTCTGGCGCGTCCCGAGGCCGATTTAACGATTGAGGCATTGGCCGAGCGCGTGGCACGCCTGGAGGCCATGATTGCCAACGGCGCCGTGCCGGCGAGCGTGGCTGCTGCTCAGGCCGCCGCGCCTGCAGCATCCGTACCCGCTGCTGCCCAACAGCCGACGCTCATTTCGGGCGCTCGTGCTGCCGCTCCGGCGGCATCCGCTGCCCCCGCTGCTACGTCCGCGCGCCAGGGCGGTATGCCTTGGGACCGCGGCGCTGCTGTTCCGGCTGCCCAGCCTGCGACCAAGTCCGCGGCTCCTGCGCCGGCGCCCAGACCTGTAACGCCTGCACCTCAGCCCGTTGCGGCTCCGGCTTCCGCGCCTGCTGCATCGACCGTGTCGGTGTCCAAGCCCAACAACGCCGCCCAGGTTGCCGCCGCCGGTGCTGCCGAGACCCCCGCGGTTGAGGACGCCGGCGAGCTCCAGCGCAAATGGGTCGAGGTCGTCGAGCGCGTCAAGGCTCGTCAGGCCTCCTACGCAGGGCTTTTGCTCAACGCCCGCGCCACGGCCGACGACGGCTCCAAGCTCACGGTCTCGTTCCCCGCGGGTTCGACTTTTGCCATCAAGATGCTCGGTCGCGCCGATACGCAGTCGGTGGTCCTGCCGACGGTCTGCGCGGTCTTCGGTCGTCGTACCGTCGACTATGTCCTGGATGGGGGTGGCACGCCGGCTCCTCAACATGAGGAGCATTCTCCATCTGCACGGGCTGCGGTATCTGCGGACCCGCAACCCGTGTCCTCGGTGCCCCCTGCATCCTCGAGCGCCAGCGCGACGCAGCCAAAAGCGGCGCCGGTAGCGGCACCGACCCCGTCGGCGCCTGAACCCGCTGCGCCCAAACCGGCTGCTCCGATCCCCGCGCCCAAGTCCGCTGCCGCGCCTGCGCCCAAGTCATCCGACCTGGCCAAGGCCCCTTGGCTGCGCTCCGACAACCCTGCCGGTGCTCCTGCCACGGGCAAGCTCCCGACCGAGCCCGCGCCCCGAGCGCCCGAGCGCGCGTCCGTCCCCATGGCTCAGCCGCCTGCGCAGGCTGCGCCATGGGAATCCGAGCAGGTGCCCTACGACGATGCTATGGTCGGTGGTTTTGCTGCCGATGCCGGCGGGGACGATCTGCCCCCGTTCGACGTGCCGGGTGCGGCGTCCGCGACCAAGGCCGCTGCTGTGGCACCCGCAGCCTCTGCAAACGACGACGTCCCCGCCGCTCCCTGGGAATCCAATCCCGGTGCTGGCAGCCCCTTCGGCCATCAGGGCGCAGCCCCGAGCATCCCGCAGACCGAGGACGAGGCCAAGGCCCTCATCCGCAGCGTCTTTGGCCAGGCCACCATCTTCAAGCCGGTGGAGTAGCTGCGCAGGCGGGTATACTGCTCAAGAAGAGGACCCCTTGTCCGGGCGCATCTGTATTTCGGACATGTGCAACGTGGTGCCGCGTATGTCGCATTTGAGCAGACAGGTGCGTGACGGTCGGCCTAGGATGCTGAGGTCGATACGATACGTCGCATGGCTGTCCGTGTACTCGACTTGCTCGGCGTTAATGGTTGCTCCGATTGCCAAATAAACGCCTAGCTCGGCATCGACAATCTTGAAGTCCTTTATCTTGACCTTGAACTCTTGATAGAGGGACGGGCTGTTGTAGTAGACGGTTCGGGTTCCGTCGGTGCACTCATCGGTCGTCTCCCATTTGACGACGGGCTGGTCCGAGCTGGCTATCAGCAGTTCTGCTCCAAAAGCTATGGCATGGGTGATGACAACCAGCAATGCCCAGCCGACAAAGAGATAGAGAACCACATATGCAACGGGGTGTTTTGAGCGGATGTTTTGGAGCGCGTTGGGGGCATTCATGGGGCACCTCCAAATTACTATCTATGGCAATCAAATTGTACCTCGCCGTCATGAGCGCCGCCTCGAGTAGTGGCTCGGCATTTAGCCATTTAGTGGTACGCATTAAATGTCGGATTCCGGCTCTACAAGATTTAGCTTTAAATATTATGCAGATGCGAATTATTCAACTTTGCATAATCTATGGGTGCGGCTTGCGCTCCAGGACATGTATATCGACTGAGGTAACACGTCCGCCCCGCTCTCTCGCCTCGCGCCGTGGTACGATTTTTGAGTTTGAAAGTCCTGCCGTGCTCCGGCTGCCCTTGCAGCTCGGCGTGCGGCCGCACGTAAAGGAGCCATCATGGCCGGTATGAACATGCAGCAGATGATGAAGCAGGCTCGCAAGATGCAGGAGCAGCTTGCCGCCGCGCAGGAGAACCTCAAGTCCCAGACCGTCGACGCCTCTGCCGGCGGCGGCATGGTCAAGGTGACCGTTAACGGCGAGATGGAGCTCGTCAACCTCACCATCGATCCCGATGCGCTCGATCCCGAGGACGTCGATATGCTGCAGGATATGATCATGGCTGCCGTCAACGAGGCCGTCCGCGGCGTCAACGAGCTCGCCAACAAGCAGATGGGCGCCATCACCGGCGGCCTCAACATCCCGGGCATGCCGTTCTAAGACACGCATATATATGAGTGCCAACCACAGTCTGCAAAAACTGCTCGATGAGCTGGGCCGTCTGCCGGGCATTGGTCCCAAGTCGGCCCAGCGCATCGCCTATTACCTGTTGGAGGCCGACGCCGAGGAGGCGCGCCGCCTGGCCGAGGCCATCCTGGAGGTCAAGCAGGAGGTCCACTTTTGCAGCCGCTGCTTTAACTACGCCACGGCCGACGAGTGCTCCATCTGCCAGGACCCGATGCGCGATACCACTCGCATTTGCGTGGTGGGCGAGCCGCGCGATGTCCAGGCGATCGAGCGCACGGGCAGCTACCACGGCCTCTACCACGTATTGGGCGGCGTGATCAGTCCCATGGACAAGATTGGCCCCGAGCAGCTGCACATTCGAGAGCTGCTGGCACGCTTGGGCCACGAGGACATCCACGAGGTCATCATCGCCACCAACCCCAATATTGAGGGCGAGACCACGGCGAGCTATCTGGCCCGTACCATCAAGCCGTTGGGCGTCGAGGTGTCGCGTCTGGCAAGCGGCCTTCCCGTGGGCGGCGACTTGGAGTATGCCGACGAGCTTACGCTTGGCCGCGCCATCGAGGCCCGTCGCGCGATTTAGGTGGCGAGCCTGCTCCTGCCGTATGTTTTCCTCACAGTCGCACGGGGTAGTCATAATTTCCCCGTGCGACTGTGAGTTTGTTGTGCAACAAAGATGCTTCGTATCCGCTTATCGCATGGATGCTTCCGCTCGCATCCTTAATTTGCTCATTCGTTGCGCAACCTTTTGGGTTCGCTGATACGCTCAAATATGGATTCGAATGAATGCGCCGCTCCCGAGCGGCGTGTTTTTGTTGGAGGAGAACGCATGCGGCCCGGTGGCACTCAGACAAAGCGCGGCGCCGCGGTGCGCATACGACGCCGACTGGGCTTGGCGCCGCGGGCGTACGCACTGCTATCGTGCTCGCTGGTGCTGGTCATAGCTGGCGTTTCTGCCTATGGCATGACCGTGCCGTCCATGATGCAGGCGCATGCCGCACGCGAACCGCGCGTGGGGCATGAGGTCAAAAGCGATCTGGGCACCACGACTGGATATGCTTGGGCAAGTGTGGTCGGGCATATTGTGTTTGGCACCGACGATGCGGACGGCGCCGAGGCCCCGGACAACGAAGTCACGCTTGCCAATGGCAAAACCATCGTGCTCACCAACACCAAGATCATCGATCGATTGTCCAACAATAGCGTGGCGGCAACGGTGAATAAGGTCGAGCAGCAAAAGGAGCAGGACGCCCAGCAGTCCGGAAAGCCCGGTAGCTCGGATACTTCTGGCTCCGGCTCGGATTCATCGAGTTCGGGCGGCGGCTCTGGGTCGGGTTCCTCTACCGGAGGGCCTGGAAACGGCGGCTCGACGGGCGGCAACACTGACAACGATGCAAACTCCGGTGGCGTTTCCGCTGCTGAGGAAGAGAGCATTCACAGTTGGCTTGTGACCAAGTACAACATGCTCGACGGCTATGTTTCTCGTGCCAATGACGTGGTCTCGACCTATAACTCTACGGGAGATTCCAGGCCGTGCGACAGCCTGGTCGGGGAGATGTTTGTCATTCGAGCCGAGTTCGGTCGTCAGACATTCTCGCCCCGGTCAAGGTGGTATCAGCAGTATGCCAATCTGTGGGGCTGTTACACCAACCTATGTCAATGGGTCGGCCATTACGGCGATGATGACGTCGCGCTCGGTAACTTCAACAATAACGTGGCGGCGCTTGCCCTATGATGACCGATCTTGCATCCACCACACCACAATCGCTCGGTCGCGATCCCATGGTCGGCCTGCGCCTGGCGCGTGTCGACGGGTTTGAGCCGGCCATTGCGCTCGGTCAGGACGAACTGCCTGCCTATCTGCGTCGTTTTACGATACTGTTTGCCGACGATGCCACCATGTGCCGTGGCGGTATCGGCCGCGTGACGCGTGCTGTCAACGCCCAAGGCGAGGACGTAGCACTCAAACAGCTCATCTTGCCGACGCGCGATGAGTTTGATGACGATGCCGCTCACGAGGCGCTGGTCGCCAAGTTCAAGGCGGCGTTTCGCGAGGAATACGAATGCCATCGCGCCCTTTCGGGCCTTAAGGGCTTTCCCCGCCTCTATGGCTGGGGCGAGGTCGACGGTGTGCCTGCAATTGTCATGGAATGGGTCGAGGGCGAGACGCTCGCCCGCTTGCGCTCGCGACTCGCCGTGGACGATGCCGGACGCCTATCGCCGCTTGTGGCGGCGCGCTTGGGGCGCGACCTGTTCGACCTGCTCTGCCGCATGAGCCTGGTGGGGGAGGGCTTTGTCCATCGCGATATCTCGCCCGCTAATATTATGGTGCGTACGGCGCGCCTGCCGCTTGACCGGCAGCTTGCCGAGGGCACCTTTGACCTGTGCCTGATCGACTTTGGCTCGTCGCTGGCGCTCGAGCCTGCGTCGGCCGTGGCCGGTACCGGCGGCAAGGCATCCTTTACCGAGCGCTATGCCACGCTGCGTCGCGCGACGGTGGCCTACGCTCCGCCCGAGATGCTCACCGACGATATTCCCGACCTGCGCGCTTTGCGTATGTCGCCGGCGATCGACGTCTATGCCGCGGCAAGCACGGTTTACGAGCTCATTGCCGGCGTCGCGCCATACGAAGCCGCGCCGAGCACTTCGGGCACCTCGGGTTCGCGCAAAAAGACGCGTGACATCGCCAGCCCCTACCGTCTCAAGATGGACACGCGGCCCGACTATCCCATTGGTGCCCATGCGCCCGGTTGCGATTTGACTCAGCTGCTTCGTCGTGAGCCCGATGTGGCGCTCGCCGCGGCCGAGCAGGCCCAGCAGCTGGGGCTCGAGCCGGATTCCGAGGAGCTACGCGATGCGCTGGCGTTTGTCGATGCCCAGCTGTTCGACGTGGTGATGGCCTGTCTGTCCAGCCATCAAAAAGATTGTCCCGAGCCGGCGGCGGTCGAGGCGGCGCTCTCGGCGTTTTGTGACCACTATGCGCAAAATGTCGGTCGTTCGCTCCGCGGCGAGCCGCTCACGCCGTGCCCCATGGATGCGTCCGGCCGCGCGGTTCGTCGCGCGCTGATGGTCGGCGCGACGGTCGTCTGTGGCGTGGTTTGGGCTGTGGTCGTGGTTTCGGCCGCGCTGCTGGCGTCGGGCGTTCGCGTGACGGCGACTTTGGGATCGCTCGTGTGGTCTGGGTCGCTACCGGGTATTATTGCCGCACTGGCGTTGGCGCTGCCCGGCATAGCCGGCGTTGCCGCGGGGGCACTTGCGCGTGATCGGCGCTCGGGGTTCCTGCAGGGTGTGCTTGCGCTTTCTGCCTGCGAGGTTCCGGTGCTGGTTGTGGCTGCATGTAGCGTATTTTCCCAACGCGCCGTGATGGGCGGCCTTGTTGCCGCTCTGGTTGCAACCTATACGCTTACGTGGTTTTTGCTTGCGATGGGCTTTGCCTTTGAACTTCCCGTTTCGGCACCGCGACGCACAAAAGCCCAGATGGCGACTCCGCTTGCCGGTGGAGCCGCAGCTGCCCGTACTTTTGGCGGACCTGTCGAAGTATCGTCCGATTCTATTTCTACGACCAAGGAGGCCTAGGTCATGGCATCTCAAGTTGAGCTCACCCCATGCGGGGCCATGTTTGACATCTTTAAGCGCGCGGCGCATCTGAGCCATATCGAGCTGTGCGGCTTGGTGCTTTCGTCCCGTCCGCTCGCCGACGGCCGCAGCCCGCAGAGCCGAGCCGCCGATCGCTCTTGGGTTTCCCGCTTTATCGTTCGCGCGCCGGTCGGCACGCTTCAGCAGCGCTACTTTGCCGAATACGGTACCTCGGCTGCGCGTATTATGTCGCAACTGGCCCTGCGCCAGCGCAATCCCATGGACTCCACGGCTGTGATCAATATGGTGTGCGGTCCTGCAGGTGAACCGATGGTACGCGCGCTCGAAGAGTGCCACCAGGACACGAATCTCTATCGCAACGCGCTCGATCGCCTGTCCCAGGCGGCGGAACTCATGCCCGCCGAGCGCGCCGAGGCCGTGCTGGTGCTGTTTGTCGCCGTCGGTTGTTCGGCGGATGTGCGGTCCTCGGTGAACTATGCCATCGACTACGCGCACGCGACCTGTGGCGGAGGCACATCCACGCCGCGTTCGCTTGGCATGTCGCTGACTGCGGGCGAACGCGAACCCGCCCCGGCGCACCCCTTGGGCTTGCTGCGCGTGCAAAACAGTTTTGTCGTGAGCGCCCCGCGCTGGATTCAGCCGAGTGAGCAGGGTGTTGAGATTGGCGCGCTGGCCACTGGTGAGGGCGATATTACCGACGTCGGCGACGATGTCTCGGCCCGCCATGCCCATATCTGGTGCGATGCTCAAAATATCTGGCACGTCGAGGACTTGTCGTCCACCAACGGAACCGTGGTGGTAAACGGGGCCACGCGCGTCTGCATTCAGGTCGAGCCCGGCCGTTCCGCCCAACTCAATCCCGGCGACGAGCTCAAGCTCGGCGAATCCACTACCTACGCCATTCTCTTCGGTGCCCTCTAGCCGGCAGATAGGGACGTTCCTTTTCTCTGCCGGCTGGGGACACTCCTTGGCGCGCCAGAGCCGGTCGCCTGGGGATGGAGAGGCCATTTTGGCTCTTGGCGGTCAGTCGGGGCGAAACTAGAAGATCTTTCCGATTCGCGGCTGTTCATGCTTGTAGAGCATCTAAAACAATAGGATGTTATTCTGGAATATGCCGGGTGCGTGAACTTGCCTGTCTTAGCCTTAAAAAGGTATAGGGGAGTTTGGCTCAGGGGTCCCGTCTTGTTCTTCAGCGCAGTATTGTGGGACAGATTTGCTGAGATTGGCGCCTTACACCGCAGAGCGCACGGAAGGCTCTCGATTTGTGTTCTGGCCCCAGAATACAGGGCCTGATACTTACCAACTGTGGCATGGATGTAACATCTGTAGAAATCAACCCTTTTGTTGTCGACCTTTGTAAGAAGAACACTGCCATCAACTCTTTGGATGGCGAAACTAGGGTGCTTGAGGGGAGCCTTTACTCCCCTCTGTGAGATGACTCATGTTTTTCGCTTGTCGTTGTGAATCCTCCGTTACTGCCGATTCCGGATGAGATTCCTTATCCCTTCGTTGGGGATGGGGGACAATCGGGTCTGGATATAACACTTCATATTCTTAAGGGTGGCGATACGCATTTAGAGGAAAACACTAAATACTGCTAATAGGGGTGACGACGATGGCGCAGGGGCGACCCACGATGCTCGCATCAATACGTCGGCTACTTGGGGAATCAGGTCTAGATGCATGTATGATGATACTGTGCAGCTATTCAATTAGTCCGCGTTCCGAATGGGTGCGGGATATGGCGGCGACGTCGTATGCTTTTGCCCTGGCGCGATACTCAGGTATTTCTGAGGCGGTTGACGAAGTTTATACGCGCTATGCCGCGCAAGGCGTCCGGAAGTTTGCACATCTACATTACGGGCTTAGGTTTCTTCAAGCGAGCAGGCTGGTTGCGTTATTATGAGCGATTTTTCTAGTCTAGGCGACAAAAGGCAAAGGATTTGGTGGGTGTAAAACGAGGTCGTTTGCGGGCGGACGCTCCAATCTATTGTGGCAATCGGGCGGTTGAAAAAGATATTTCAATCGCCCGATTGCCAGATTCGTCGGAGGAGATGTCCGATTCCGACTCTCTTGTAGGAAGAGCTTGAGACCGTATTGGCCCAAGGCAATCTTAAAGCAGTCTCATTGGCAAATCTTCGCTCCTGTTGTGTTGAGGTGTAAGGTATCAGTGATTGATGTTTTGTGGCGGGTAGATTGGGGCCTTCCTTGATTCGATGCGTTCTCTCGAGGTTCATCAGAGCAAAAGGGGCTTTCGTCTTCATTGCTATCACGGTGATTGGAACCGCTCTCTCCTATGCCATGCCATACGTGAACGGAAAATTTTTAGATTTTCTTCTCGGTAACCGCAGCGAAAGAGACGCCGCACTCTTCGCACTCCTGGTTGCGTCAATAGGAGTTTTCTCCACCCTCTTTACTTATTTTGCAGGAACACTTTCCATTCGCATAAGCACGAGACTTTCCTTTGATCTTCTCAGGGAGGCCGTCTTGCGTTTTGAAAGAGACGATTACTTGGTGAGTCGGACCATCGATCCAGCCTATACAACGCAACGGATTATTTCCGACTCCAGCGTGGTCTCATCCTTCGTTTTGGCGAATTTCATCAGTGCGCCGCTGTCCATTGTAGCTATTCCCATCGTATTGCTTATCATATGGTCAATTGATTCAACTCTCGCGGTGTTTTCCATCATTCTCCTCATCGTGTATTTCTGTGTAATTACTGGGTTGAGGAAACTTTTGTATAGGGTCACGTATGAGAAGAAAGAGGCGGACAGCGCCTTTTACGCCGCAATTGCATCGCAGCTTAATCAGATTCTCAACATTCAACTGGCATCTTCGTACGGCAAGAGCGAACAAGCGCTCGACGCTGGGTTTAAGAGCTATTTTCCCAAAGTTTTGCGCTCCGGAAAGCTATCATATTCTCTGACATCGCTCGATGGTCTTTTCGCAGCGTTGTTTCAAGCGGTGATACTTGTTGTTTCCGGAGTACGAATCATTAACGGAACTATGTCAATAGGCGAGTACACTATCATCGGTACATACTTCGCGGTTCTCTTTAAGACTTTGAAAAGTATGATGTCATTGTTCAAATCCTATCAGGACGCCAAAGCATCATGGGATAGGACGGCTATCGCGACGAGGGAAAAGGCGAGATCGGGGTGGAATCGGACCGATTTGGCGAAACTTGATGGAATAAATGACATTTCGGTATCTGATTTGGAATTCTCGGTTGCCCTTCCAGACGGATCTGTCCGAGGGGTCCTCGGCGGGTTTTCTTTCAAGTTTTCCGGTCCTGGTACATATTGCATAGTTGGGGAGAACGGAAGGGGCAAGACATCGCTTCTTTACTTGATGCTCGGGCTATATTCATCAAAAGGCAAAGTAAAATACAACGGTGTGCCAATCGAAGAATGCGACTTGGATTACATACGTGCGAGAGAGATATCGTGCTGCCCACAGTCGTGCTTCGCGCCGGACGAAACGGTGAAAGAGCTGTTAGAGTATTTCGACACGCCCTTTTCTCCCTATCACCGGGGTGTAGATGACCTACCTTCGCTGGAAAACAGCGTGAAGGAGTTGCTCGGGAAACGTTGCTCCGCGCTTTCGGGCGGTGAGTTGCGCCGCGTGTACTTATGGTCGGCGCTTTCACGCAAGTCGTCAGTTTTGGTGCTCGACGAGCCCACGACTGGGTTAGACGCTGTAAGCCGCGCCGAGCTTGCGGCCTATGTTAAGCGCAACAAGCAAAGCCAGCTGATCATCATTGTCTCTCACGATGACGAGATGGTCGGCGCGGTAGAAGGGGTAGTGGATTTAGGCAGCATGTACCAGGGTAAATGCTGACAAGTGTAGTGCTACCCAACTGACAGAGATAACAAAAAAGCGATGCAGATGCACGTAGCATTCAGTCGGTTCGGACTCGGTGCCTTCACGCCATCGCAACGCTTTCAGATATAGTTCTCATTCTCTTGCTAAAGGAAACTTTAGTCTACGTTGTCTTGTCGAGACAGAGGTGAAGCGAAGTGTTGTCGCGACGTATCTTATTCCAGGTGGCTCAGTATCATCGTGAGAATCACACCAAAGTGTACTTACAATTCTCGTGTCCCACGGACAACATGAGCTGAGCATTGAGGTTCCACCCTTTGCTGCAACTACACGGGGTTGGGCGGCAATGAATATGCCGGGCCGCATGCCACGCGCAGCGGGGGTCCATGCCCCAGTATGTTGCCTACAGCAGCCTCGATGTCCACGCACACATCATCTCTGCCTTCGTGTTCAATCCGTTTGCCGGAGAGTGCGAGGGTTGCCAGGCCGTAGAATTCGAGCCGAACAAATGAAATGCGGTATCAGCGCATAGGATTAAACTGACGATTGCTTTGCACTGAGAATACGCTTGGAAAGCCGCTATGGGTGGCGGCCCGGGTTAAATAGAGAAGCCCGTCCGATCACTTTCATGTGGCGAACGGTCGGGCTTCTTATTCCACTTGCCAATGCTCGGCTCATATTGGAAGAAAGCTACGCTAATGTTTGCGTGACACTCCTATTTTCTCCGAAGAAAGAGTCGGATAATGAAGAATAGAATTAAAAAAGGCGCCAGATATAACGCAAGTATAAAGGCTAATCCAACGAGACCTTGCAATAATGGCATAACTCCTCCCAGACACGAGATTTTGGTATTTGTTCCCATCTTATTCTGAATTGGACCAAATAGTTCCTAGCCACAAAACTACTCGTCAACTGGATCACACCAATCTGCTGGCAAAACACAGCTTGATTCTTTATCGACATAGCACCAATCCGCAACAGGGCACTCGGCGATGTCGTAAAAATTGCATATATCAACTCCAAGACAACAAGGCTCAACGGGAGGATGTTCATTTGAACCAACAGGATGGATATGCTTCATAACAGCTCCTCACCTTAATCCAATTAGAGACTACGTTTGATCAATGCCACAGTGATCTACAACGCAGATGCTGCCGCCATCCATGTCATAGTCGCAGTAATCGTATGCACCACAGCCATCTGCTTTATCATAAACAGTACAGATGTCAGTAATGCCCAAGAGGCAGTCAAAAGACATCGGCTTCACGCCTGCCTCGTCGCCACTTCCTGGATTAATCGGATGAATATGCTTCACGACTACCTCCCTTTGAGTGCAGAAAAACCTCAATATTGTGTATAACAAACCAAGATGTCTAGTTCACCATATTTCTAGAATGGTTTCGGCGAACGTAGCAATAAGCTTCGCAGACGGTAATCAGAAGAACGAACACCTCCACAATGGTGACAGCAATGCGCTGAACCGCTTATTCCGATACAGTAGCTTCTCGTTGATTTTTCTCCTGCGAAGATGAGTGGCGGGAAATAAGGTCAAAAGCCATCTCGTAGCACATTTTTCTATATTCACATGATGCAGGGTGTAGACTCTTGGGCAAGTAGCCGTGCTCGTCTGCAGCCTCCCAGCTACAGCCCCCACCACAGAAAGACCGAGCCCAACAGTCCGTACAGTCAATTCTTTTTTCGACACCCTGACTCCAGTTTTCAATATACCTAGTTTCGTCAATTCCGGTGACGATGTTGCCCATTTTGAATCGCATCATCCCGACAAACCTGTGACAGGGGTATACGTCCCCTTCGGGAGTCACGGAAATAAAACGCCTGCCAGCCCCGCATCCGACAAAGGCGATCCTGTTGCTCATAATCAAATCAACTGCAGTTTTCAATGTTCTAAACAAGGGCTTTTCCCCTTGATCAATCTGTTTGAGATATTGATCCGCCAAATCTATTAGGCCCGCCCTGATTTTGTTTAATGAGTGTTCGTCGAGTTTGATATTCTCATCGAATGAGCTCACGGGCGAGAAGTAAATCCTTCTGAAGCCCATCTCTTTAAACTGAAGATAGTCTTCAACAAGGTTACAGTTATTATTTGTTAAGGTCGCTCTTGCGCCGAAGGGGAACGACTCGGAAAAACGACGAACGTTTTTGTCGATATCGGAGAAAGAGCCGCCTCCCGTCTTGTACGGGCGCGATGCATCGTGCTTGCATCCTGTACCATCGAGACTAATCAGAACAGAAAACCCGTGCTCCTTGAAAGAATTCACAGCAGTGTCATTCAAAAGCGTTCCGTTGGTCGTAATAGAATAGGTAAAGTTTCTATTGGGGTATATTCTTTTTGAATAGTCGACCGTTTTCCATATCAGCGGCTCGTTAATCATGGGTTCCCCACCAAAAAAGACGATCGCAAGCGTTTCGTTTTCCGATGAACTTGCGACGAGGTAGTCGACCGCCTTGAAGGCTATCTCGTCTGTCATCAGCAGAGGAGACGTTCCATAATCTCCTTTACCGGCAAAACAGTAACTACAACCAAGGTTGCATGCATGTGAAACGTGGAGTTCGATGGATCTAAGTTTTCGAGGCGTGTCTTTTGTTAAGAAAGTCCGCTCAGACAATCGTTGATACTCATCAATGTCGTCTTCAAGTTCTGCTATGGTCGTTTGGTCGTAGCCTTTCGCAGCAAGTGACTTTGTTAGCAACTTCGAGTTGACCGTTCTTCCCGATGCTTCAAATATGCGAAGCGCATCTTCTGATGCTTGGTCAACCTGAAAGCAATTGCGAGTGACCTCATCGAAGCAGTAACGACGATCACTTACTGAGAAAAAATGCATACGTTCCTCAATTTCATGCTGGACTGGCACTAACCTTGTTTATTGTTGCGCAGCTATAAAAAACCACCAGCGGGGATTCGGTGTGCGGCCCAATCGGACTCCCAAAAGGTTCTATTTGAGACTGGCAAGCTTTGTGTTGTTGGCACTTCGACAGCGCTCTTTATTCCAACATGGAGCCTCGCAGTTTGAGTCGACTTGCCTCTGGAAGGTCCGATCTTAACTTGATTTAGGATGAAAACAGATTACAGGCGCGCTCCTCTAGAAAGAAAGGAAACCAATCGCCGCCTTTCACCAGGAAAGTTTTTATAGCCCACCTCGAGCAAAATGAAAGATGCGAGAGCGATTGGGGAACAACGCGAATCTCCCCTTTTGGGTGGGAGCGAGCCTTCAGCCACCGGCGAACGGCTCGCCCTGGTCAGAATCTGGAAGTGGTGCCGGGCCGCTTGGGCCTCCCCGGTGACTTCGTGGGGCTTACCTGCCTGACGTCGAGGAGTACATCCGCAAGATTCGTTCCCTATGCCGTTTGCTCTCACGCCCGCCTTAGTTCCAAGTCGGGCGAGCCGCCGCGCTCATGCGACCCGTGGCGGCGACACGTCGACGCCGCGCTCGCTGAGCACATCTTCGGTCGCGGGCGAGCACGAGGTCGCGCCGGCGCATCCGCTGGGACTGCTGTGCGTGCAAAACGGCTACGTGGTGAGCGTCCCGCGCTGGATTCAGCCGAGTGAGGAAGGCGTTGAGATCGGCGCGCTGGCAACGGGGGAGGGCGGCATCACCGACGACGTCTCGGCCCGCCATGCCCATATCTGGTGCGACGAGTCTGGCGCATGGTTTGTCGAGGACCTGTCGTCCACTAACGGCACCGTGGTGGTAAACGGGGCCACGAGTGTGTGTATTCAAGTAGAGCCCGGCCGCTCCGCCCAGCTCAACCCCGGCGACGAGCTCAAACTCGGCGAATCCACCACCTACGCCATCCTGCTCGGCGCCCTCTAGCCGGCAGTTAGGGACGTTCCTTTCCTGCCGGTACTTGGGGACACTCCTTGGCGCGTCAGAGCCAGTCGTCCGGGGATGGAGGGACCATTCTGGCCTTTGGCGGTCACCCGAGGTAAACCTTTACCGCCCGCCTATATTTGTCGAAATTACACTTAACGGCGGGGTACAATAAACCCGCATGCGGATTTCCGTTGCGGGCGCTTCCCATCGCCGGGGCGTGCCCGGGAGCATCCGGCATGCGGCCTTTGCGGCGCTCGGTCATGTGCAAGACGGGTAGCTGGGCTTGTGGAGCGCGTGCAGCCCTCCTCGCCTCGGCATGCCTTCTCTCCACGCCATGTGCCTGCTGCTCAGTCTGCCTGCCAGATGATTGGAAGCAACAGCGAAAATCCCATCACGCCAACATCCCGGCAATCGCCGGGGCCTGTATACCTATATGAGAGGAGAGGGGTATATGGCGCGTAAGTTTAAGTCTATGGACGGCAACGAGGCGGCCGCATATGTTTCGTATGCGTACACCGAGGTAGCGGGAATTTATCCCATTACGCCGTCCAGCCCGATGGCCGACCATGTCGACCAGTGGGCGGCCCAGGGTCGCAAGAACATCTTTGGCACCCCGGTCAAGGTCGTCGAGATGGAGTCCGAGGCAGGTGCAGCCGGTACCGTTCACGGTTCGCTGGGCGCCGGTGCTCTGACCACCACCTACACGGCTTCTCAGGGCCTGCTCCTGATGATCCCGAACATGTACAAGATCGCGGGCGAGCAGCTCCCGGGCGTCTTCCACGTCTCCGCGCGTTGCGTCGCTTCCCACGCCCTGAACATCTTCGGTGATCACTCCGACGTCATGGCCTGCCGTCAGACCGGTTTCGCCATGCTCGCCGAGGGCAACGTCCAGGAGGTCATGGACCTTTCGCCGGTGGCTCACCTTGCCGCCATCGAGGGCAAGACCCCGTTCCTTAACTTCTTCGATGGCTTCCGCACCAGCCACGAGATCCAGAAGGTCGCCATGTGGGACTACAAGGATCTGGCCGAGATGTGCGACATGGACGCCGTCCAGGCTTTCCGCGATCACGCGCTCAACCCTGAGCACCCGCATACCCGCGGCAGCCACGAGAACGGCGACATCTTCTTCCAGAACCGCGAGGCCTGCAACAAGGTCTACGACGAGCTTCCCGCCGTCGTCGAGGGCTACATGAAGAAGATCAACGAAAAGCTCGGCACCGATTACGGCCTGTTCAACTACTACGGCGCTCCCGATGCCGATCGTGTCGTCGTGTGCATGGGCTCCTTCTGCGACGTGCTCGAGGAAGTCATCGACTACCTCAACGCTCACGGCGAGAAGGTCGGCCTGGTCAAGGTTCGCCTGTTCCGTCCGTTCTCCATCAAGCACTTTGTCGACGTTCTCCCCGAGACCGTCAAAAAGATCGCCGTCATGGACCGCACCAAGGAGCCGGGTTCCATCGGCGAGCCGCTCTACCAGGACGTCGTCTCCGCTCTCTACGAGGCCGGCAAGACGGGCATCAAGGTCGTCGGCGGCCGTTACGGCCTGGGCAGCAAGGACACGCCTCCCGCGTCCGCGTTTGCTGTCTTCGAGGAGCTTAAGAAGGACGAGCCCAAGCGCGAGTTCACCATCGGCATTGTCGATGACGTGACCAACCTGAGCCTGCCCGAGGCCGAGGATGCGCCCAACACCGCAGCCCCCGGCACCATCGAGTGCAAGTTCTGGGGTCTGGGTGGCGACGGTACCGTCGGCGCCAACAAGAACTCGATCAAGATCATCGGCGACCACACCGACAAGTACGTTCAGGCCTACTTCCAGTACGACTCCAAGAAGACCGGCGGCGTCACCGTCTCGCACCTGCGCTTTGGTGATTCTCCGATCCGCTCGCCGTACTACGTGACCAAGGCCGACTTTGTCGCCTGCCACAACCCCAGCTACATCGTCAAGGGCTTCAAGATGGTCCGCGACGTCAAGCCGGGCGGCACCTTCCTGGTCAACTGCCAGTGGAGCGACGAGGAGTTCGCCGAGCACATGCCCGCCGTGGCCAAGCGCTACATCGCGAACAACAACGTCAACGTCTACCTGATCGACGCTATCGACCTGGCCGCCAAGGTCGGCATGGGCAAGCGCACCAACACGGTGCTCCAGTCCGCCTTCTTCGCGCTGGCCAAGGTCCTGCCCGCCGAGGACGCCCTGCAGTACATGAAGGACGCGGCTACCAAGTCCTACATGAAGAAGGGCCAGGCCATCGTCGACGCCAACCACAAGGCCATCGATGCCGGCGCTACCGCCTTCCGTAAGTTCGAGGTTCCGGCCGACTGGGCTACCGCCGAGGATGCCGCTCCCGTCGAGCTCTCCGAGGAGACCAAGTCCGCCATCGCCCAGCAGGTCAAGAACCTGCTCGAGCCCATCGATCGCATGGATGGCGACAGCCTGCCCGTTTCCGCCTTTGTCGATTGCGCCGACGGCCAGTTTGAGCTGGGTGCCTCCGCATACGAGAAGCGCGGCGTCGCCGTGGTCGTTCCTCACTGGGACGAGACCAAGTGCATCCAGTGCAACCAGTGCGCCTATGTGTGCCCGCATGCCACCATCCGTCCGTTCGCGATGACCGAGGACGAGGCTGCCGCCGCGCCCGAGGCTACTCGCACGCTCGACGCCATGGGTCCCAAGGCCAAGGGCATGAAGTTCACCATGGCCGTGTCCCCGCTCGACTGCATGGGCTGCACCAACTGCGTCAAGGTCTGCCCCAAGGGCGCCCTCGAGATGGTTCCCACCGAGCAGGAGATGGACCAGCAGCCCGTTTGGGACTACATGGTCGAGAACGTCTCCGAGAAGAAGGAGCTCATCGCGGCCAACGTCAAGGGCAGCCAGTTTAAGCAGCC
>JAXKHW010000194.1:0-2137 GCA_036549635.1 Collinsella sp.
AATCAGCTCAGGGCAAGTACTTTTTGAAGAAATTTTCCGACCCAGTCATTGGGGACGTTCTTATACGACCAGTCATTCAAGAACGTCCCCAATGTCTACATGAAAGCGCCCCCAAGCGGATGTGCTTGAGGGCGCCTCTTGCTTGACTAGCTCTCGATATAGTCCTTCAGCTTACTGCTACGGCTCGGGTGGCGAAGCTTGGCCAGAGTCTTGGACTCGATCTGGCGGATGCGCTCGCGCGTGACGCCAAACTCACGACCGACTTCCTCGAGCGTACGGGGATGTCCGTCGACAAGGCCAAAGCGCAGTTCGATAACCTTGCGCTCACGATCGGCAAGCGAATCGAGCACCTGGGTGAGCTGCTCCTGCAGCATAGAGAAGCTGGCCGCATCGGGCGGAACGATAGCCTGGGAGTCCTCGATGAAGTCGCCCAGCTGGGAATCCTCTTCCTCGCCGATGGGGGTCTCGAGCGACACGGGCTCCTGCGAGATCTTCTGGATCTCGCGGACGCGGTCGGCGCTCATGTCCATCTCGGCACCGATCTCTTCGGGGGTCGGGTCGCGGCCCAGGTCCTGGAGGAGCTGGCGCTGCACACGGACGAGCTTGTTGATGGTCTCGACCATGTGCACGGGAATACGGATAGTACGGGCCTGGTCGGCAATAGCGCGCGTAATGGCCTGACGAATCCACCACGTGGCGTACGTGGAGAACTTGAAGCCCTTCTGGTAGTCGAACTTCTCGACGGCGCGGATCAGACCGAGGTTGCCCTCCTGGATCAGATCCAGGAACAGCATGCCACGGCCGACATAGCGCTTGGCGATGGAGACGACCAGACGCAGGTTTGCGCTGATGAGCGCCTGCTTGGCCTCAAGACCAACGTTCTCGATACGCGTAAGACGACGCATCTCGGCGCGCGTGAGTTCAATCTCGCCCGCATCGGCAGCCTCGAGCTTCTCGGTAGCCTCGAGACCGGCCTCGATCTTCATGGCCAGATCGACCTCTTCAGATGCGGTCAGCAGGTCGACCTTACCGATCTCCTTGAGGTACATACGAACCGGGTCGCCGGTCAGCATCACCGTGGAAGCATCGATGCCGCGCACGCGCGAACGCGAACGAGACGTGCGCACGGTACGCTTCTTCTTGCTCTTGGAAGAGCCCATCTCGGCATCGGCCTGGCGGGCCATCTTAAGCTCGTGATCGTCAAGCGAGCCGGAATCGTGCTCGTCATCGTCGAAATCGTCGGTATCGTTATCGTCATCGTCGACGCCCATCGGGGCGTCGTCGTTTCCGCTCGCGGAGATAATCTGGATGCCGCTGTTGCGCAGCGCGGAATACACCGCGTTGAGCTGCTCATCAGAAACATCGATATCCTTCAGGGCGACCTGAATCTCGTCCTCGGTTACCGAAGTCCTGTTTGAGCCGTTGCCCATGAGCTTTGCAACGTAGGATTCCAGCCCAGTACCCGTGCTCTCAGTCTTTTTTGGCACAGATTCTCCCTTCGTAGTCCACAGGACTCAATACTTTAGCACACACATGTACGTCTATACCCAAAATAAAGACAGGATATAGGCGAGAATACGCTGGTTGACCACAACATCTAGGCCTGATCGGCACCCGCGGTCTCCAAACCGATCAAACGGAACGGGTCGGCCACGCCACCGATCGACTTTTGGAGCTCGCGCTGGCGCTGTGAATCTTGCACCGCCTGCATCGTCAGCACGCGACGGGCCTCATCGTCGAGTGAACGGTCCTGACGCAACTTGGCCTGCGCGGCTCGCATGCGACGTTTGATGGTGTAGAGCTCAAGCGTATCGAGCATAAAGACGATGTTCGTCTCGGTCGGGTGTTTGCTCGTCGCCGAGATGCGCCCAGCGCTGACAAGCGACGCCGCCTCGGGACACACCGCGCGCGCCGCATCCATGCATGCCGCAGGATCGGTTCCCGGCGGCGTTGCCAGCACGGCCCACGCAATGGACTCGTGACGCGGGTCGACCCACTCGATAGAACAAATGCGATCGGCATACGTGCGGAACAGATCGGGATAGCTCGTGAGCATCGTCAGCAGCTCGCGCTCACCCGCCAGGGAT
Organism: Collinsella sp.; assembly: GCA_036549635.1. Lineage (GTDB taxonomy): Bacteria > Actinomycetota > Coriobacteriia > Coriobacteriales > Coriobacteriaceae > Collinsella. The sequence goes on from JAXKHW010000194.1 coordinate 2,088, forward strand.
TTCCGCTCCAGATCGGTCAAAACAATCGGCATCGACGGAGCTGCCGCCGC